>NZ_JAKWFH010000034.1:0-84067 GCF_029522185.1 Burkholderia sp. IO2
GGCCAGCGCCGCGTGCAGCGCCAGCACCGCGGCCACGCGGCCGGCGGCCCGCAGCACGCCGAGGCGGGCGCGCGCGGCGGCGGCCCGGGGCGAACCCTTCGTCATAGAGGCCCTGTCGGTCGAATGAGGGTAGTAACGTGAACGATTCTACCCATTCAATCCGTCGAGCCAAAAGAAAACCGCCACGCGGGCGGTTTCCTCACGAGCGATCGTCGCGCGCGCATCACGCACGCGCGACCGGTCGATCAACGCCAGCCGTTGTGGCGGCCGTGATCCCAGTGACCGCGATCGCCGCCCCAGCCGCGGCCATGGCGGCGGTACCACTCGTCGCGGCCCCAGTAGCGGCGGCCGTCCCAGTAGCGGTCGCCGTGCCAGCCGATCACGATCGCCGGCGCCGGCGCGTACACGGGCGCCGGTGCATAGACAGGCGCCGGCTGGTAGACGACCGGCGGAGGCGGCGGCGCATACACGGGCGCGGGCGCGACGTAGACCGGTGCCGGCACGCCGACGTTGATCCCGACATTGACTCCCGCCATTGCTGCGCCCGACACGAGCAAGGCCGTCATACCGGTCAGGAGCGAGGCAACACGCAAAGTCTTCATGGATTCCTCTTCTGGTTGTGTCATGTGTGATTCGACTATAACGGCAAGCACCGTCCCCGCATATTTCAAGTTTGTAAGAACTGATGCGCGGCATCGCAACTGGAAGCCCGCGCTAACGTCTTGTAACAATCGACGTCGATTGCCCGTCCATACCCTTTCCTAAAACATCTTTCATGCTGCGTCGCGCCCGGCGTTAAGCGGCGCGCCGCACACTGCGCGAGCCGAATCGGGCTCCCGCCGCGCTTCGGCACCTCGCTGACAGGCCGGCGCGTCGCGCCGGCGGAGACCTCGCCGATGCTGAAACTCGTCCGACTCGCGCTCGCGCGCCCCTATACGTTCATCGTCCTCGCACTGCTGATCCTGATCGCCGGGCCGCTCGCGGCGCTGCGCACGCCGACCGACATCTTCCCCGACATCCGGATTCCGGTCATCAGCGTCGTCTGGAACTACGCGGGCCTGCAGCCGGCCGACATGTCCGGGCGCATCGTCACCTACTACGAGCGCACGCTCGGCACGACGGTCAACGACGTCGCGCACATCGAGTCGCAGTCGTTCCGCAGCTTCGGGATCGTCAAGATCTTCTTCCAGCCGAGCGTCGACATCCGCACCGCGACCGCGCAGGTCACGTCGATCTCGCAGACCGTGCTCAAACAGATGCCGCCCGGCACCACGCCGCCGCAGATCCTCAACTACAACGCGTCGACCGTGCCCGTGCTGCAGCTCGCGCTCACCAGCGACACGCTGAACGAACAGCAGCTCGGCGACTACGCGACCAACGTGATCCGGCCGCAGTTGCTGTCCGTCGCCGGTGTCGCGATTCCGTCGCCGTACGGCGGCAAGGTGCGCCAGGTGCAGATCGACCTCGATCCGCAGGCGCTGCAGGCCAAGGGACTGTCCGCGCAAGACGTCGCGACCGCGCTCGCGCAGCAGAACCAGATCATCCCGGCCGGCACGCAGAAGATCGGCGGCTTCGAGTACAACATCCGCCTCAACAACAGCCCGTTGACCATCGACCAGCTCAATGCGCTGCCGATCCGCACCGTGAACGGCGCGGTGATCTTCATGCGCGACGTCGCGCACGTGCGCGACGGCTTTCCGCCGCAGGGCAACATCGTGCGCGTCGACGGCCGCCGCGCGGTGCTGATGAGCGTGCTGAAGAGCGGCTCGGCGTCGACGCTCGACATCATCGCGGGTGTCAAGGCGCAGCTGCCGCGCATCGAGGCGACGCTGCCGCCGTCGCTGCGGCTCGTCGTGATGGGCGACCAGTCGGTATTCGTGAAGGGCGCCGTGAGCGGCGTGGCGCGCGAAGGGCTGATCGCCGCCGCGCTCACGTCCGCGATGATCCTGCTGTTCCTCGGCAGCTGGCGCTCGACGCTGATCATCGCCGCGTCCATCCCGCTCGCGGTGCTGGCGGCGATCGCCGCGCTCGCGGCCGCGGGCGAGACGCTCAACGTGATGACGCTCGGCGGGCTCGCGCTCGCGGTCGGCATTCTGGTCGACGATGCGACCGTCACGATCGAGAACGTCAACTGGCATCTCGAACAGGGCAAGGACGTGCGCAGCGCGATCCTCGACGGCGCGTCGCAGATCGTCGCGCCGGCCTTCGTGTCGCTGCTGTGCATCTGCATCGTGTTCGTGCCGATGCTGCTGCTCGACGGCGTCGCCCGCTTCCTGTTCGTGCCGATGGCCGAAGCGGTGATCTTCGCGATGATCGCGTCGTTCGTGCTGTCCCGCACGTTCGTGCCGATGATGGCGCGCTACCTGCTGAAGCCGCATGCCGCGCATCCGGAAGCCGTGCTCGCGCCGCACGGCGCGCCGTTCGCGCCGCCGCGCGCGCGCAATCCGCTGGTGGCGTTCCAGCAAGGGTTCGAGCGCCGCTTCGCGGCGCTGCGCGCGGGCTACCGCGTCGTGCTCGGCCTCGCCCTCGTCCACCGCGCCCGCTTCGTCGCACTGTTCCTCGCCGCGGTGGCGGTGTCGTTCGCGCTGGTGCCGTGGCTCGGCCGCAATTTCTTCCCGTCGGTCGACGCCGGCGAAATCGCGATTCACGTACGCGCGCCGATCGGCACGCGCATCGAGGAAACGGCCGCATTGTTCGATCGCGTCGAGCGCACGGTGCGCGGTGTCGTGCCGCCGCATGCGCTCGCGAGCATCGTCGACAACATGGGCTTGCCGAACAGCGGGATCAACCTCACGTACAGCAACAGCGGCACGATCGGCCCGCAGGACGGCGACATCCTCGTGTCGCTCACCGGCGACCACGCGCCGACGGCACGCTACGTGAAGCAGTTGCGCACCGTATTGCCGCGCGCGTTTCCGGGCGTGACGTTTTCGTTCCTGCCCGCCGACATCGTGAGCCAGATTCTCAATTTCGGCGCGCCCGCGCCAATCGACGTGCAGGTGACGGGCCCCGACCGCGCGGCCAACCGCGCGTATGCGACCGAGCTGTTGAGGCGCATCCGCACGGTGCCCGGCGTCGCCGACCCGCGCGTGCAGCAGGCGTCGACCTATCCGCAATTCACGGTGTCGGTCGATCGGGCCCGCGCCGCGCAGCTCGGCGTCACCGAGCAGGACGTCACCAATGCGGTGGTCGCGAGCCTGTCCGGCACGAGCCAGGTGTCGCCGACCTACTGGCTCGATCCACACAACGGCGTGTCCTATCCGATCGTCGCGCAGACCCCGCAGTACCGGATGACGTCACTGTCGGACCTGCGTGCGCTGCCCGTCACCGGCCGCGCGGGCGCGCCGCAACTGCTCGGCGGCCTTGCGACGATCGTGCGCGGACAGACCGATGCGGTCGTGTCGCACTACGACATCGCGCCGCTGTACGACATCTTCGCGACGACGCAGGACCGCGATCTCGGCGCGGTCAGCGCCGACATCGAACGCGTGCTGCACGCGAGCGCGGCGGACCTGCCGAAAGGCTCGCGCGTGACGATGCGCGGCCAGGTGCAGACGATGAACAGCGCGTTCGGCGGCCTGCTTGCCGGCCTGGCCGGCGCGGTACTGCTGATCTACCTGTTGATCGTCGTGAACTTCCATTCGTGGCGCGACGCGTTCGTGATCGTGAGCGGGCTGCCCGCCGCGCTCGCCGGCATCGTCTGGATGCTGTTCGTCACGCGCACGCCGCTGTCGGTGCCGGCGTTGACGGGCGCGATCCTGTGCATGGGCGTCGCGACCGCGAACAGCATCCTCGTCGTCACCTTCGCGCGCGAACGGCTCGCGCATACCGCCGATGCGGCCGTCGCCGCGCTCGAGGCCGGCTTCACGCGCTTTCGGCCCGTGATGATGACGGCGCTCGCGATGATCATCGGCATGGCGCCGATGGCCCTCGGTCTCGGCGACGGCGGCGAACAGAACGCGCCGCTCGGCCGGGCGGTCATCGGTGGCCTGCTGTGCGCGACCGCCGCGACGCTGGTGTTCGTGCCCGTCGTGTTCAGCCTCGTTCACCGGCGCGATCGCGCGCCGCGCTCCGAATCCCTTTCCGTCACTCCGGGAGAACAGCATGTCCACTGAATTCGAAGTCCGTCCCCCCGGCACGCCGCGTTACCTGAAACCACTCGCGATCGCGGGCGCCGTGGTCGCACTCGTCGCCGCGGCCGCCGGTGTGTTTGCCCGCCAGCACGATGCGCACGCGGTCGCCGCGTGGACGGTGCAACAGGCGGTCCCGACCGTCGCGACGGTCGCGCCGCAGCCGGCCGCGGCCGACGCGCTCGTGCTGCCGGGCCGCCTCGACGCGTATGTCGACGCGCCGATCTATGCACGCGTGCCGGGCTACCTGCATGCGTGGTACGCGGACATCGGCGCGCACGTGAAGGCCGGTCAGTTGCTGGCGTCGATCGACACGCCCGATCTCGACCAGCAGTTGCAGCAGGCGCGAGCCGACCTGCAGAGCGCGAACGCGAACGAGCGGCTCGCGGCCGTCACGGCCGCCCGCTGGGCCGAGATGCTCGCGCAGGATTCCGTGTCGCAGCAGGAAGCCGACGAGAAACGCAGCGACCTCGACGCGAAGCGCGCGGCCGTCGCGGCGAGCACCGCCAACCTGCGGCGGCTCGAAGCGCTCGAATCGTTCAAGCGGCTCACCGCGCCGTTCGACGGCGTCGTGACCGCCCGCAAGACCGATGTCGGCGCGCTGATCGACGCGGGCAGCGGCAACGGCGCCGAACTCTTCACCGTGTCGGACGCGCGGCGTCTGCGCCTGTACATCCACGTGCCGCAAGACGACGCGGCCGCGATCTGCGCGGGCATGCATGTCGCGCTGACCGTGCCCGAGCGCCCCGGCATGACGTTCGACGCCGTGCTCGCGGATTCCGCGCAGTCGATCGATCCCGCTTCCGGCACGCTGCTCGCGCAGTTTTCGATCGCCAATCCGGCCGGCACACTGTTTCCCGGCGAATACGCGCAGGTGCGGATCGCGATGCCCGGCGCCGCGCATGGGCTGACGATTCCGGCCAGCACGCTGATCTTTCGTCACGACGGATTGCAGGTCGCCGTGCTCGATGCACACGGGCACGCGCGGCTGCGCAACGTGTCGATCGGGACCGACCTCGGCACGCGCGTCGAGATTGCGTCGGGGCTCGCGGCGGGCGATCGCGTGATCGACAATCCGCCCGATTCGCTCGCGGACGGCGACCCCGTGCGCGTCGCCGGCGCGGCCACGACGGAGCACGCGCATGGCTGACCGTCTTCTCGCCGCGTTGCTGGGCAGCGCCGCACTGCTGGCCGGCTGTTCGCTGGCGCCGACGTATCGCGCGCCCGACGTTCCGGTGCCGGCCGCGTTTCGTGAAACGGGCCCGTGGATCGACGCCGCGCCGGCCGACCGCCTGCCGCGCGACGGTTGGTGGCGCGTGTACGGCGACGCGACGCTCGACCGGCTCGAACCGCTCGTCGCGCGCGCGAATCCCGATCTCGCCGCCGCCGTCGCGCGGCACGACGAAGCTGCCGCGCTGTTCGACGAAGCCCATGCGGCGCTGCTGCCGACCGTGGGCATCGGGGCCGAGACCGACCGCGACCGGCAGTCGGCGCGCCGGCCGTTGCGCGGCAGCGGCCAGCCTGACGTCTACGAATCGAACACGCTCGCGGCCGGCATCGGCTACGACGTCGATCTGTGGGGCAAGGTCCGCAATACGGTCGCGGCCGGCCGCGACGACGCGCAGGCGGCCGCCGACGATCTCGCGTCGGTCCAGCTGAGCCTGCAGGCCGGCGTCGCGAGTACCTACTTCGATCTCGCGGGTCTCGACCGCGAAGCCGACACGCTCACGCAAACCATCGACACGTACCGCCGCGCGTGGCAACTGACCGTCAGCCGCCATCGCGGCGGCCTCGCTTCGGGGCTCGACGTGGCGCGTGCGCAGACGCAACTCGCGCTCGCCCAGGCCCGCGCGTCCGACATCGCCGCCCGCCGCGCGCTCGACGAGCACGCGATCGCGGCGCTCGTCGGCGCGTCGGCATCGACGTTCACGCTGCCGTCCGCCGCGGCACTGCCCGGCGTGCCACCGATCCCGACGGGACTTGCCTCGACGCTGCTCGAACGCCGGCCGGACGTCGCCGCCGCCGAGCGCCGCGTCGCGGCCGCGAACGCGCGAATCGGCGTCGCGCGCGCGGCTTTTTTCCCGGACCTGTCGCTCGGCCTCGACGCGGGCTTCCAGAGCGATACGTTCTCGCCGTGGCTCGCCGCGCCGAACGAGATCTGGTCGGTCGGGCCGCGTCTCGCGATGACGCTGTTCGACGGCGGCCTGCGCGCGGCCGGCGTGCGCCACGCCCGTGCGCAGTTCGCCGAACAGGGTGCGCGCTACCGGTCCGTCGTGCTGCAGGCGTTCCGCGAAGTCGAGGACGATCTCGCGCTGCTGCACCGCCTCGGCGACGAAGCGGATCAGGACGACGCGGCGCTCGTCGCGGCGCGGCAGTCGCTGATGCTCGCGATGTCGCGCTATCGCGACGGCGCGGTCAGCTATCTCGACGTGGTCACCGCGCAGACGACCGAACTCGATACGCAGATCGCGGCGCTCGATGTCGACACGCGGCGCCTGCAGGCATCCGTCGGGCTCGTACGCGCACTCGGCGGCGGCTGGCGCGGCGCGCGTTCATGAACGTTTCTTCATCGGCACGCCCGGCGTCCGTCGGGGTGTGCCCGATAACGTGTGTCATGCCGGCATCGCCATCGCGGCGACGGCCCCTGCCACCTGAAAAGGATCACGCCATGAAAACCTTGATGTTCGCCACCCTCCTCTCGGCGCTCTGCGTCGCCCTGCCCGGCCAGGCCAGCGCAACGCAAGCCGACGCGGCAATTGCCCCGCAGACGCTCGCATCGTCGACGCCCGCACCGGTGTCGCAGCAATCGGCATGGAATGCACCGCAGGCCGCCCCGCTGACGCGCGCGCAGGTCTATCGCGAACTGGTCCACGCCGAGCGCGATGGCCAGCTCGAGCGGCTCAATCGCGAGCTCTATTCGCATTGAGTGGTCCCGCCTCACGTGACCGGGCATGCCGCGCGACGTGCGGCATGCCTGTCTTGACGAAACGGGGCGCGGCACCCCTCCGTCAGCCGCCCGTGTCGAACCGGAAGCCGTATCGCGCCACCGTTTCGATCCGCGCGGAGAACGCATGCGCGACCAGCTTGCGCCGCAACCGTACGACGAGCGCATTGACCGTTTCGGGTTCGATGTCGGCGTCGCCCCACGCATAGCGCAGCACCGCGTCGCGGCCGACCGGCCGCCCCGCTTCCCGCAGCAGGCATTCGACCACGCGAAACTCCCGTGCGCTGAGCGCGAGCCGCCGGCCCCGCTCCTCGAGTGCGCGCGTCGCCGTGTCGAGCCGGATCGAGTCACGCATCGCGATCACGCCCGCACGGCGCCACAGCGCGCGCAACCGCTCGTGCAATTCGACGAACGAGCATGGATGGGCCAGGCATACGTCGCAGCCCGCCTTCAGCATCTGCGCGCGCTGGGCGGACGTGGCGCCGGCAACGATCGCGGCGATCGTCGCGCTGCCGGCCGATGCGGCGAGCAGCGGCAAGCCATCGAGAACCGCCGGCGCGGCCGCGCCATCGGTGGCGACGATCACGATCGCGTCGAACCGGTCCTGCGTCGCCGCGAAACAGCCATCGCGCCATTCGTCGACGCGTTCGACGCCGTGCATGCTTTCCCGAAACGCCTTGTCGAGCCGCGACACGTCCGGATTCGGCGGAGCAATCAGCAGGATGCGCATCGATCGGTCTCCTGCGCGCTCATGCGAGCGAACGCGGCCAGCATTCGACCGTGATCGCCGCGCCGGCCGGCTGCGCATCGCCGATCCGCAGCGCGAAACCATGTACGCGCATCACCGCCGACACGATACTTAATCCAAGCCCCGAACCGTTCACGTGGCGGGTGCGCTCGCCGCGATAGAAGCGTTCGAGCACCGCATTGCGCTCACCGGGCGGAATGCCGGGCCCGGTGTCCTCGAACCGGACGAGCGGACCATGCGGCGTCGTCTGGAGCACGACGCGCACGTGGCCGCCCGGCGGTGTGAACTTGATCGCGTTGTCCGCGAGATTGCTGAACGCCTCGAACAGCAACGCACGATCGCCATGGATGCCGTCGACCGTGGCCGCCTCGAGCTCGAACGACACGTCGACGGCCTCGGCCAGCGGCTCGTACAGCTCGCACACGTCGCGCAGCAAGACGGCGACGTCGACCGCGGCAAAGCCGCCGCGCCGGCTCAGCGTGCCGATCTCGGAGATGCGCAGCATCGCGCGAAAACGTTCGAGCAGCCGGTCGGTCTCGTCGCGCGCCGAAGCCAGCAGCGCCGCCGACGCGGGATCGTGGGCGCAGACCGGCTGGTCGGCGAGCCGCGCCAGCATCGTATGCACGCGAGCGAGCGGCGTGCGCAGGTCGTGCGCGATCCCGTCGCAGGCATGGCGCACCTCGCCCATCAGCCGCTCGACTTCATCGAGCATGTGGTTCACGAGATGCGCGAGCAGATCGAGTTCGTCGTAGCGGCCGACCGGCAGCCGCTTGCCGAGATCGCCTTCGGCGATCTGCCGCGTGACGCGCCGGATCGCGGCGACGCGGCGCATCTGCCGCATGCCGAGCATGCTGCCGCCCGCGATGCCGGCGATCAGGATCATCACGCCGCCGACCACGAGCCCGCGGATCGCGACGTCGCGGATCTGGATGAAATGCGACAGGTCGCGCGCGACGACCAGCGTCATCCCGTTGTCGCGGCGCACGGCCATCGCGCGCGCGATCGGCGACGATTGGCCGTCGAGCGGCGCAAGCGTGCGGTTCAGCGTCCGGCCGTGGCGATCGGTGCGCAGCGCCGGCGGCGTCGCGATGTCACCGGCCACGCGGCGCCCGCTCGCATCGAACAGCCCGTAGAAATTCGTGTGCATGTGCTCGTGCTCGAGCCGCCGATGGATCGCGAGCGGCAGCTCGGCATCGGGAATCGAATCGAAATAGATCAGTTGCCACGCGAGCACGTCGTCGGTGTCGCGTGTCATCGTATGCGTCGCGGCAACGCTGATCACGCCCGCGAGCAGCAGCAGCGACACCGAGAAGATCGCCGCGTACGCGCACAGCCAGCGAAACGTCGTCGTATGCCAGCGGCGCGTGAAATTCGCCGCGCGAGCTGCGTCCATCCGTGCCTCCGTCAAGCGAGCATGTAGCCCGATCCGCGCACCGTCTGGATCATCGGGTTCGCGCCAGGCGGATCGATCTTCTTGCGCAGCCGGCCCATGTGGACGTCGATCAGGTTGGTGCCGGGATCGAAGTGATAGCCCCACACGGCCTCGAACAGCATCGTGCGCGTGATCGTCTGGCCCGCGTTGCGCATCATGAATTCGAGCACGCGGAACTCGGTCGGCAGCAGCGGAATCTCGTCGGCGCCGCGACGCGCGCAGCGCGAAATGAGGTCGAGCTCGAGCGCGCCGACCTTCAGCAGCGTCTGCTGCGGCACGCCCGAGGCTTGCCGGCGGCGCAGCAGCACTTCGATGCGCGCGCTCAGTTCGCCCGAATCGAACGGCTTCGTCAGGTAATCGTCGCCGCCCGCGCGCAGCCCGCGAATCCGCTCGTCGACGTCGCCGAGCGCGCTCAGCATCAGCACCGGCGTGTCGATGCCGACCGTGCGCATCGCGGTCAGGATCGCGAGGCCGTCCGCGCCCGGCAGCATCCGGTCGAGCGTGATCGCGTCGTACGAGGCGCTCATCGCCCGCATCATCCCTTCGCGACCGTTGTCGATCCAGTCGACCTCGAATCCGCGCGCGGTCAGTTCGCCGACGATTTCGTTCGCGGTCACCGCATCGTCCTCGACCGTCAGTACTCGCATGATTGCCCTCGCAATGAACCTCAAGACGGGCGCGCACGACGCGCCCGACGCTATCGTAAGCGCCGCGAGCGCCGTGCGGCGCCAGATGAAAATAGCTTCATCCGGCCGCGCGGCCGCACGCGTGAAACATGTTTCATCCAGGCGTCGCCCGCCCCGCGGCCGGTGCCGCCTACGCTCACGTCATGCGGCATCGGGCCGCGAAACCAGGAGCTACCGGATGAAACCGTCGACCACCCTCGCCTGCATGCTGCTCGCCTGCGCCAGCACCGTCGCGTTCGCGGGGCCGCACCTCACCCCGCAGGAATGCAATGCGTACCCGTTCGTGCACACGGGCCACGATGTCACGCGCGCGGACCTCGTGCGCGAGCTGACCGAGCTCGAACAGGTCGGCTACGACCCCGCCCATGCGAGCCCGTATTACCCGGACGATCTCGACGGCGCGAAGCATCGGCTCGCCGCCGAGTACCGCGCCGACTGCACGCATGCGTTGACCGCCGACGCGGGCACGCCGCACTGACTGTACGGTCCGGCGCGACGCAGCCGGAAAAGCAAAAAGGCGGCACCTGCGTGCCGCCTTTTCTTCATGAACACGCATGGATACGAACCCGATGCGCGACGCTGCCGCTCACCGCGACATCATGTTCATGCTGACGTTGTGCATCACCCACAGCGTGCCGACGATCACGATCGCGGCGGTCAGCACCGTATAGCTGAACGCCATCACGTTCCAGCGCTGGCCCGACGAGCCGTTCATGTGCAGGAAGTACACGAGGTGCACGACGATCTGCACGAACGCGAGCACGGCCAGCCCGATCAGCGACGCATGCGGCGACAGCACACCGCCCATCACCAGGCCGAACGACGCGGCCGTGAGCAGCACCGACAGGATGAAACCGGCGACGTAGCCGCCGACACTGCCGTGCCCTTCTTCGAGTTGAGACGAATGCGAATGGGCCATTTAGATCACGCTCGCGAGATAGACAAAGGAAAACACGCAGATCCACACGATGTCGAGGAAGTGCCAGAACAGGCTCAGGCACGTCAGGCGCCGCAGGTCGCGATCGGTCAGGTCGCCGCCACGGAACACGATCTGCGCGGCCAGCACGAGCATCCACAGCAGGCCGGCCGTCACGTGCAGCCCGTGTGTGCCGACCAGCGTGAAGAACGCCGACAGGAACGCGCTGCGCTGCGGGCCCGCGCCTTCCGCGATCAGGTGCGAGAACTCGCGCAGTTCCATCGCGAGAAACGCCGCGCCGAGCACGAACGTCACCGCGAGCCACGCGAGCAGCGCGCCGCGTTGCTGCTTGTATGCCGCGAGCATCGCGAAACCGTACGTGATGCTCGACAGCAGCAGCGCGGCGGTTTCGACCGCGACGCCCGGAATGTCGAACAGCTCTTTGGCGGTCTGCCCGCCCGCGTACTGGTGACCGAGCACCGCGAACGTCGCGAACAGCGCCGCGAAGATCACGCAGTCGGTCATCAGGTACAGCCAGAACCCGAACACCGAATGCGACGGCGGATGGTCGTCGTGCTCGAGCAGGGTCGCGCTCAAGGTTTTCTGCAACATCAGTTGGCCTCCAGTTCCACGTCGTCGACGCGCGCGGCCGTGCGCTGCGTCGGCTGCTTGTCTTCGGTCTTGCGCACCGTCGACGCAGGGATGTAATAGCCGTCGTTATCGCGCGAGCTGTAGATCACGAGCGTCGCAATGATTCCGATGAGCCCGCCGATCGCCATCCACCAGATGTGCCACACCAGCGCGAAGCCGAGCACCAGGCTGAAGATCGCGATCACGAGGCCCGCGCAGGTATTCGACGGCATGTGGATGTCGCGAATCGCCGCCGGGTTCGGCCGGCCTTCGCCGCGCGCCTTCATGTCCGCGTACGCGTCGAGCGTGCGCACCTGCGGGATCACCGCGAAGTTGTAGTCGGCCGGCGGCGACGACGTCGCCCATTCCAGCGTGCGGCCGCCCCACGGATCGCCCGTGGTGTCGCGGTATTCCGGCAGGTGACGGTTGCGGATGCTGACGACCAGTTGCAACAGCTGGCATGCGATGCCGATCGCGATCAGCACGGCGCCGAATGCGGCGACCAGCAGCCACGGATGCCAGGCCGGGTTGTCGTAGTGGTTCAGGCGGCGTGTCATGCCCATGAAGCCGAGCACGTACAGCGGCACGAACGCGACGTAGAAGCCGACCTGCCAGAACCAGAACGCGGCCTTGCCGAGCTTCTCGTTCAGCTTGAAGCCGAACGCCTTCGGGAACCAGTAGTTGAAGCCCGCGAGATAGCCGAACAGCACGCCGCCGATGATCACGTTGTGGAAGTGCGCGATCAGGAACAGGCTGTTGTGCAGCACGAAGTCCGCGCCGGGGATCGCCATCATCACGCCGGTCATGCCGCCGAGCGTGAACGTGACCATGAAGCCGATCGTCCACAGTACGGGCGTCGTGAACTCGATCCGGCCGCGGTACATCGTGAACAGCCAGTTGAACACCTTCACGCCGGTCGGAATCGCGATGATCATCGTCATGATCCCGAAGAACGCGTTCACGTTCGCGCCCGAGCCCATCGTGAAGAAGTGATGCAGCCACACGAGGAACGACAGCACCATGATCGCGCAGGTCGCGTACACCATCGTCTTGTAGCCGAACAGCGGCTTCTTCGCGAACGTCGCGATGACTTCCGAGAAGATCCCGAACGCCGGCAGGATCAGGATGTACACCTCCGGATGGCCCCACGCCCAGATCAGGTTCAGGTACAGCATCGCGTTGCCGCCGGCTTCGTTCGTGAAGAAATGCATGCCGAGGTAACGGTCGAGGCCGAGCAGCGCGAGCGTCGCGGTCAGGATCGGGAACGACGCCATGATCAGCACGTTCGTGCAGAGCGCCGTCCACGTGAACACCGGCATCTTCATCAGCGTCATGCCCGGCGCGCGCATCTTGATGATCGTCACGAAGAAGTTCACGCCGGTCAGCAGCGTGCCGACCCCGGAGATCTGCAGCGCCCACAGGTAGTAGTCGACCCCTACCCCCGGACTGAACTGCAGCTCCGACAGCGGCGGGTACGCGAGCCAGCCCGTCTGCGCGAATTCGCCGATCACGAGCGACACGTTGATCAGGATCGCGCTGACCGCCGTCATCCAGAACGACAGCGAGTTGATGAACGGGAACGCGACGTCGCGCGCGCCGATCTGCAGCGGCACGACCAGGTTCATCAGGCCGACCATGAACACCATCGCCATGAAGAAGATCATGATCACGCCGTGTGCCGTGAAGATCTGGTCATAGTGGTGCGGCGGCAGGTAGCCGGGCGCGTTGTACGCGAGCGCGAGCTGCATGCGCATCATGATCGCGTCGGCGAAGCCGCGCAGCAGCATGATCAGCGCGACGATGATGTACATCACGCCGAGTCTCTTGTGGTCGACCGTGGTCAGCCATTCCGTCCACAGCCATTTCCAGCGGCCGGTGATCGTCAGCGCGGCGAGAATGCCCAGCACGACCAGCCCCATGAAGGCGCCGGCCCCCATGATGATGGGCTGATCGAACGGGATCGCCGAAAGTGTGAGTTTGCCGAACATGCGTTACCCCTTCGTGCCGCAGGCGGCGTCCTTCAGGTCGAGGACGTGGCCATCGTTGTATTTCGCGATGATGTTGTGGAAGAGCCGCGGATCGACCGACGAGAAGTAGCGCACCGGCGCCTTCTCGCTCGGCTGCGCGACGCTGCCGTACAAGGTCGCGTCGAGCCGGTCCGGCGACGCCTTCACCTTCTGCACCCACGCATCGAACTGCTCGCGCGGCTCGGCGAGCGTGCGGAACTTCATGTCGGAGAAACCGCGGCCGCTGAAGTTGGCGGACGTGCCCGCGTAGTTGCCGGGCTCGTCGGCGATCAGGTGCAGGCGCGTCTGCATGCCGGCCATCGCGTAGACCTGGCCGCCGAGCTGCGGGATGAAGAACGAGTTCATCACCGAATCCGACGTGATGCGGAAGTTCACCGGCGTGCCGACCGGAATCGCGAGCTGGTTCACCGACGCGATACCGAGTTCCGGATAGATGAACAGCCACTTCCAGTCGAGCGCGACCACCTCGACGTCGAGCGGCTTCACCGCCGATTCGAGCGGCTTGTACGGATCGAGCTCGTGGGTGGTCTTCCACGTGAGCACCCCGAGGAACAGGATGATCAGCGTCGGTACGGTCCAGATCACGACCTCGATCGCGGTCGAGTGCGACCAGTTCGGCGCATAGGCGGCGTTGCGGTTCGACGCGCGGTAACGCCACGCGAACCATAGCGTGAGCAGGATCACCGGCACGACGACGATCAGCATCGCCCAGGTGGACGTCGCGATCAGCGCCTTTTCGGCCGCACCCACGCTTCCTTTCGGATTTAGTACATCTAAATTACAACCTGACAGGCTCAATGCCGCGCCCATGGACATCAGCGCCGACCAGCCTCTTGAAGCTCTTCTTTTCATCACACAGCCCGAGGGTCATTGAATCCGTTTGCGTACGCCCGATGCGCATTCGATTCACGAAATTGGCCGAATCATACGTCGCGCGAGTGCGATGAAAAACCGGTGCATGCGGCAAATCATCATTGCAAAATCTGCCGTGAGTCACATTGTCGCGGGGCAATTTCACGCAGCCGGAAGCGGGCCCGGCACGCGCCGTGCCGGACCGCGATCGATGCGCGCGCAACGACGTGCGCCGCGTGAGGCGGCGCGCTTGCGCGGCTCGACGTGCCGGGATCAGTCGTGCGTCGACGCCATGTACGACGGCAGCGCCGGCGTGGGGCCACCCCCTGCCGGCACCTTCGAATGGCTCGCTTCCTGGATCAGCCTGCCGACGGTCGGATCGATCGCATCGGTGAACGGCTTCGGATCGATGCCGACCGCGAGCACGATCAGCGCGAGCGACGCGAACATCACGATCTCGCGACGGTTCAGGTCGGCGAGCTTCGCGATCCGCTGGCTCGCGACCTTGCCGAACACGACGCGCTTGAGCATCCACAGCGTGTACGACGCGCTGAGGATCAGCGTGAGCGCCGCGATCGCGCCGATCCAGAAGTTGAAGCGGATCGCGCCCATGATCACCATGAACTCGCCGACGAACCCCGACGTGCCCGGCAGGCCGACGTTGGCCATCGCGAACAGCAGCGTGAAGGTCGCGAAACGCGGCATCACGCCCGCCACGCCGCCGTACGCGGCGATCTCGCGCTGCTTGGTGCGGTCCACGAGCACGTTCACGCACAGCAGCATCGCGCCCGCCACGAAGCCGTACGACACGAGCTGCACGATCGCGCCTTCGACGCCGATCCGATTGAACAGAAACAGGCCGAGCGTGACGATCCCCATGTGCGCGACCGTCGAATACGCGAGCAGCTTGCCGAGGTCGGTCTGCGCGAGCGCGACGAGGCTCGCGTAGACGATCGCGAACAGCGACAGCGCGATCACGGCCGGCGCGAAGAAGTGACTCGCGTCCGGCGTGATCGGCAGCGCGAAGCGCAGGAACCCGTAGCCGCCGAGCTTGAGCATCGCGAGCATCAGCGCGGCGCCCGTCGGGCCGTCCGTGTAGACGTCGCTCAGCCACGTGTGGACCGGCCACATCGGCACCTTGACCGCGAACGCGGCGAAGAAGCCGAGGAACACCAGCAACTGCGGCGCGAAACCGAGCTGCAGCGTGCGCCACACGGCCATGTCGAACGTATGCGACTGCGCGTACAGGTACAGCATCGCCATCAGCAGCAACAGCGAGCCGGCGAACGAGATGAAGAAGAACTTCACGGCCGCATACACGCGTCGCTCGCGCCCCCACGTGCCGATCAGCAAGTACAGCGGGATCAGCGTCGCCTCGAAGAAGATGAAGAACAGCAGCCCGTCCTGCGCGACGAACACGCCGACCATCAGCCCCGACAGGATCAGGAATGACGCGTAGTACTGCGCGACGCGCACCGTGACCGACTCCCACGACGCCACCACCACCACGAGTGTCGTGAATGCGGTCAGCACGACGAGCCAGAGCGACGCGCCGTCGATGCCGACCCGCCACCCGGAATTGAATGCCGCCAGCCAGTCGCGTCTTTCGACGAACTGCATCGCGGCCGAATGCGCATCGAAGCCGGCAACGAGCGGAACCACGGCCGCCAGCCCGGCAATCGCGCCGACCAGCGCGATCAGTCGTATCCGGCGTGCCTGCTGGTCGGAACCGGCGCGCAGCAGGCCCGCGCCGAACAGTATCGGAACCCAGATGGCCAGGCTCAGGAAGGGGAAATCATGCATGTCAACAGGGCCTTGAGGAGGTCGCGCCCTGCATCGGGGAAAGGCGCGACGAAAGGAACGAAATCAAATCGACAGGTAGATTTCGTGAATCGCCAATGTTGGCAAAATGTAAAGCGGCATCACCGGAAAACTTGACGCCGCTCAAATGCGATCGGGTTAACCAGCATAAGACGATTGATTATTTTCTGCAGCGCAGCAGAGCATCGATTTTCGGCGGCAGCGTAGTTCACTGATTTGTTTGAGTAATTTTTCGTATTGCTTGATGCCGTGCGCGATGAAAATCGACGCAGCGCCGCATTTTTGATGTCAACCGGTCATTTCGGAGGGCCGGAACAGCATGATCGGTGTTCGGCTGTGCCCCGGTCGCTCGGCGCCTCGCTCCTTACAAATAACCTTTCATTGTTATTTCATTTCGTGCCGCGTGCATTTGAGCGAGGATCGGCCGGGCAAGCACGATCCGGCGCCGGCTCGAAGTCTGGAAGCGTGCCGCCGGCATGAACGGGCGGATCGAACAAGACGAAGTGCGCTTCGTCGCCGCTGGCAATCGCAGCCTCGGCTCGATTCACGCGTTTCACGAACGGAAGGCCCTCTATCGTTCGGATACCGAAGCACTGCTGTCGGTTGTCTCTGCGCGCTATCAGGTCATGCAATCCGAGGAGATCGGGAGTGTTATCGAGACCTTGCGGAGATCGGCGGCTTACCGCTTGAGACCGCAGCTGTGCTGCTCAGCAGCCGCATCCGCCGCTTCAGGCGCGTTCCGAAGCATCTCGGATGGGTCTTTTCCCCGGCGTGTCCGGAACGAGCAATCGTCAAGCGCTGCCCTCGCGCGCGACGGCAGCGCGCAATACCACGCGGCGTCAACCGGTACCCACCTACGTCCAGCGCATTCTTGCTGATGGGCCCGCTGAGGACTGAAAAAGAAAAAGCCCCGCAAGTCCGAGAACTTGCGGGGCTTTGTCACCGCTTTTGGCGGAGACGGAGGGATTCGAACCCTCGATCCAGGTTTTGGCCCAGATGCTCCCTTAGCAGGGGAGTGCCTTCGACCTCTCGGCCACGTCTCCCAAACTTTCGCTCGCACCAGGGAGGCAGTGCGACGAGAACGAAATAATATAGGGTTTCGAACCGCCCGTCAATTTCCGTGATGCATTTTCTTCAATGCATCACGAAAAATTCACGATGCCTGGTCGAGTTCGAATGCCTTGTGCAGCGCGCGGACGGCCAGCTCCATGTATTTCTCGTCGATCAGCACCGAAATCTTGATTTCGGACGTCGAGATCATCTGGATGTTGATGCCCTCTTCCGACAACGTGCGGAACATCTTGCTCGCGACGCCCACGTGCGACCGCATGCCGACGCCGACGACCGACACCTTCGACACCTTCGGGTCACCCTGCACGCGCTCGGCGCTCACATGGCCCTGCACCTGGTTGGTGAGGATATCCATCGCCTTCTGGTAGTCGCCGCGACCGACCGTAAACGTGAAGTCGGTTTTGCCTTCGACGCTCTGGTTCTGGATGATCATGTCGACGTCGACGTTCGCATCGGCCACCGGGCCGAGGATCTGATATGCGATGCCCGGCTTGTCGGGCACGCCCATCACAGCAATGCGTGCTTCGTCGCGCTGGAACGCGATGCCGGAAATGACTGCCTTTTCCATGGTCTCGTCTTCTTCAAAAGTAATCAGGGTGCCCGAGCGCATTTCTTCGTCGAGCGCAATCAGCGGATCGGTCAGGCTCGACAGCACACGCGTCTTCACCTGGTATTTGCCGGCGAATTCGACCGAGCGGATCTGCAGGACCTTCGAGCCGAGGCTGGCCATTTCCAGCATCTCCTCGAACGTCACGCGATCGAGGCGGCGCGCCTCTTCGACGACACGCGGATCGGTCGTGTAGACGCCGTCGACGTCGGTATAGATCAGGCACTCTTCGGCACCCAGCGCAGCCGCCACCGCCACCGCCGACGTGTCCGAGCCGCCCCGGCCCAGCGTCGTGATGTGACCGTCCGGATCGACGCCCTGGAAGCCCGTGATGATCACGACCTTGCCCGCGTTCAGATCGTCCTTCACGCGCTCGTCGTCGATCGAGTGAATGCGTGCTTTCGTAAACGCGCTGTCGGTCTTGATCGGCACTTGCCAGCCGGCATAGCTCACGGCCTCGACGCCGATTTCCTGCAGCGCGATCGACAGCAGGCCGACGCTGACCTGCTCGCCGGTCGACGCGATCATGTCGAGCTCACGCGGGCTCGGCTGGCTCGAAATCTCTTTCGCGAGACCGAGCAGACGGTTGGTTTCGCCGGACATCGCCGACGGCACGACCACCATCTGGTGCCCGGCCTGATGCCATTTTGCGACGCGTTTCGCGACGTTCTTGATGCGCTCGACCGAGCCCATCGAAGTGCCGCCGTATTTGTGTACGATGAGTGCCATTGTCGTTCTGAACTGGAGGAGAAACCGCACGGGCGCGCTGGGCAGGCCGCGTAGCCGTTCGGTCACGCGGCTTGTGGCTGTGGACGGACGACGAGGGGGACGGCTGGGACGCAACACGCAAGCGTGACGGATTTTGCCCGGAAGGCCGATCAGGCCGCGCAAACCGGGTACGTCACGCGGAAAACCTGCACAAAACGCTCAAAAATCGAGCCGAGCAAACGACCGAGCGTACCCGATAGAAGCCCGCTTGACAAGCCGCACGCCGTGTCGGCGGCCGTTCCGGCGCTGTTTACCAAATGGTGAAAACGGGCACGCCATCGCGCCGCCGGCAGGCTGCCGCCGCTACGCGATCAGCAGGTCGGGACACCATTCGATCCGGCGCCATGCGGCGGCGCCGGACGTCGCGCCGTCAGGCACGTCGATGTCGCGATTGACGCCCAGCCGCGGCACGTAGATCAGCCGGTCGCCCGCGAACAGCAGCGGCACGTCGCGCTGCCAGGCCGGCACGCCGCGCTCCTGGAACAGGTTTTTCAGCGTCCGACCCGGCCCGCCCGGCGACGTACGCATCCGTTCGCCGCCCGCCCGGGCGCGCGCAGCCAGCCGCGCACCGCGCAGCAGCGCCTCCGGCACCGCATCGGCGCTCCCCGCGTCGGCCGGCGCGAACACGAACGTGCCGCGCCATCCCGGCAGATGCCACACTTCCTGCCCGTCCCATGCAAGCGCCGCCTCCGGGCGCGGCGTACCGGTGCCGTCGTCGGCCGGTTCGCTGCTGTCGCCCGCTTCCCAGTACACGACATCGCGATAGAGCCTCAGGCACTGCCCCGCGTGATCGACGCGCAGCGCATGCGCGTCGTGCGCGGCACGCAGTTGCCGCATCATGTTGGCGAGCCGCGCAGCCGACGCGCCCGGCAAACCGAGCCGGCGCATCCAGAAGCGCAGCAGATTCGCACCGCGCGTATCGTCGAATCCGATCAGCGCGTCGCGCGACAGCGCCCGCCCGTCGTCGCGCGCGGCGACGGCGAAATCCAGCTCGGCCAGATCGTCGAGCAGCCGCTGCGCGGCGGCCGCATGCTGGGCAGCGCGACCGAGCGCATCGCGAAAACCCGGAAAATGCACGGCCAGCGCAGGCAGCACGTCGAGGCGCAGCGCATTGCGCGCATAGCGCGTATCGCCGTTCGATTCGTCATCGATCCAGGTCAGCGCATGCTGCTCCGCATAGCGCTCGAGTTGTGCGCGCAACAGCCGCAGCAACGGGCGCACACGCTCGATGCTCACGCCGTCGGGGCGATAACGCGGCGCCATCGCGGCAAGCCCCGCGATTCCCGCCCCGCGCAACAGTTGCAGCAGCACCGTCTCGGCCTGATCGTCCGCATGTTGCGCGAGCCACAGCGTCGCCACGCCGTGGCGTTCGCCCATCGCGTCGAGCGCCGCGTAGCGACGCTCGCGCGCGGTCGCCTCGATGCCGAGCCCGCTGTCGCGCGGCACGTCGACGCGCATCGATTCGAATGCGACACCGAGTCGCGCCGCTTCCGCTTCGGCATGCGCGACCCAGGCGTCCGCGTTCGCGCTCAGGCCGTGATGCACGTGCAGCGCGACGCAGCGCGAGGCGCCCGCGACGCGCACGGCCGCGTCGAGCAGCACGGTCGAATCGAGGCCGCCGCTGTAGGCGATCGCGATGCGCGCATCAGGCGGCAGGCTGGAAAGCGCAACGCCGACCGCGTCGAGTACGGCGCGGTCGGCGGAGAATTCGGTGGGCGGGATCACGAGCGGGACACGCGCGCAACGGCGCGTGAATTGAATACGCAGCCGGTCATGCGCCCGGCGTGGTTTCCTTGAACTTGCCGTAGGCCATCAGGCGCTCGAAGCGACGCTCGCGCAGCGCGTCGATGCTCATGCCCTGGAACTGGCGCAGCGAATCGGCCAGCGCACGGCGCAGCAGCGCGGCCATGCCCTTCGGATCACGATGCGCGCCGCCGAGCGGCTCGTTGATGATCTTGTCGATCAGGCCAAGCGCCTTCAGGCGGTGCGCGGTCAGGCCGAGCGCTTCCGCTGCTTCCGGCGCCTTCGCGGCGCTCTTCCACAGGATCGACGCACAGCCTTCCGGCGAGATCACCGAGTAGGTCGAGAACTGCAGCATCATCACGGTGTCGGCCACCGCGATCGCCAGCGCACCGCCCGAGCCGCCCTCGCCGATCACCGTCGTGATGATCGGCGTCTTCAGCTCGGCCATCACGTACAGGTTGCGGCCGATCGCCTCCGACTGGCCGCGCTCTTCTGCGCCGATGCCCGGGTACGCGCCCGGCGTATCGACGAACGTGAAGATCGGCAGCCCGAACTTCTCGGCCAGACGCATCAGCCGTTCAGCCTTGCGATAGCCTTCCGGGCGCGGCATCCCGAAGTTGCGCGCGGCGCGCTCCTTCGTGTCGCGGCCCTTCTGATGACCGATCACCATGCACGGATGGCCGCCGAAGCGCGCGAGACCGCCGACGATCGACAGGTCGTCCGCGAACGCGCGGTCGCCATGCAGCTCGTGAAAATCGGTAAACAGTTCCGCAACGTAATCGAGCGTGTACGGCCGCTGCGGGTGCCGCGCGATCTGCGAAACCTGCCATGGCGACAGGTTCGCGTAGAGGTCTTTCGTCAGTTGCTGGCTTTTCTTCGACAGCCGCTCGATTTCTTCCGAAATATCGACAGCCGAGTCGTCCTGCACGAATCGCAGCTCTTCGATCTTGGCCTCGAGTTCGGCGATCGGCTGTTCGAAATCCAGAAACGTGGTCTTCATGTGTTCGAATCCTTGGGTCTTGCGGCAGCGCGTATTCTACCCGCGCGGGCGACGCTCAAAACCGGCTCTCAACTATTGATGTTTAAAACCCGATAGCCGACACTCAGGCGTCGGCGTCGGGCGCATCGAGGCTGCGCCACATGTACCAGGTCGCGACGGTGCGCCACGGCTCCCAGTTGGCCGCAACCTCGCGCGCCTCGCTGCGCGTGACGGGTTCCCCGCTGAAGTAATTGACGCTGATCGCACGGATCAGGCCCGGGTCGTCGAGCGGCAGCACGTCCGGCCGCGACAGGTTGAAGATCAGGAACATCTCGGCCGTCCAGCGGCTGATGCCGCGGATCTGCGTGAGTTCCGCGATCACGTCCTCGTCGTCCATCGACATCCATTTGTCGACGTGCAGCGCCCCCGACACGAAATGCTGCGCGAGATCGAGGATGTATTCCGTCTTGCGCTTCGACAACCCGCACGCGATCAGCTTGTCCGCGCCGAGCCGGATCACCGGCTGCGGTGCGAGTTTCGGACAGGCGTCCTCGATGCGCGCCCACAGCGACTGCGCGGACGGCACCGAAATCTGCTGGCCGACGACCGAGCGCGCGAGCGTGACGAACGGGTCGCCGCGCTTCACGAGATGCGCGGGACCGAACTTCGGAATCAGTTTCTTCAGGATCCGGTCGCGCTTGACGAGGTCCGCGCATGCCTTGTCCCAATAGGCAGGACGCACGACGACCTCCTCGCCGTCCGCTTCGGACGCACGTGTCTTGCGGGCCGCGTCGGCGGCCGGCAGCGCGGCCGCCGGCTGCGCATGACCGTTCAGCGCGCCGTTCGGCACGGCGCGCGTCGCGTCCGACTTCGCCGCCGGTACACGCTTGGCTGCCGGACGCGCGGCGACCGGGGTCGCGCGCCTGACCGGCGCTTTTCTGGCCGTTGCCATCTTGCCTCCTACCTGACGGATCGGTCAGTGGAACGCACCGCGCTCATACGCGACGCCATTCGGTCGATCCGCCCGGTTTGTCTTCAAGTGCGATACCGGCTTCGAGCAATTCCGCCCGGATCCGGTCCGCTTCGGCATAGTCCTTCGCTTGCTTCGCCGCGACGCGCGCGGCGATCTTCGCTTCGATCTCGTCGGCCGCGAGCCCGCCCGCCTGCGCGGCGCCCGACGCCTGCTGCAGGAACGCGCGCGGTTCGCGGCCCAGCAGGCCCAGCAGGCCCGCCAGCTGTTTCAGTTGCCGCGCGAGCGACGCGTCGCGCGTGCGGTTGACTTCGCCCGCCAGCTCGAACAGCGTCGCCACCGCGACCGGCGTGTTGAAATCGTCGTTCATCGCGGCCGCGAAACGCTGCGCGTGCGGCTCGTTCCAGTCGAGCGCGAGCGTATCGGCGTCGACGTCCTTCAGCGCCGTGTACAGACGCGTGAGCGACGCGCGCGCATCGTCGAGATGCACGTCGCTGTAATTGAGCGGCGAACGATAGTGCGTGCGCACGATGAAGAAGCGCATGACTTCCGCGTCGTAACGCTCGAGCACCTCGCGGATCGTGAAGAAGTTGCCGAGCGATTTCGACATCTTCTCGTTGTCGACCTGCACGAAGCCGTTGTGCATCCAGTAATTGACGAACGTCTCGCCGGTCGCGCCCTCGCTCTGCGCGATCTCGTTCTCGTGGTGCGGGAATTGCAGATCCTGCCCGCCGCCGTGGATGTCGAAATGATTGCCGAGCAGCGAGCAGCCCATCGCCGAGCACTCGATGTGCCAGCCCGGGCGACCCATTCCGTACTTCGACGCCCACGACGCGCCTTCCGGATCTTCCGGCTTCGCACGCTTCCACAGCACGAAATCGAGCGGATCTTCCTTCGCGTCGTTCGCGGCGACGCGCTCGCCCGCGCGCAGATCGTCGAGCGACTTGCCCGACAGCTTCCCGTAGTTCGTGAACTTGCGCACCGAGTAATTGACGTCGCCGTCGCTCGCCTGGTACGCGTAGCCGTTCGTCTCGAGCGTCTCGATCATGCCGAGCATCTGCGGGATGAACTGCGTCGCGCGCGGCTCGATGTCGGGCCGCTGGATGCCCAGCGCGCTTTCGTCCTCGTGCATCGCGCCGATGAAGCGGTCGGTCAGCGACTTGATCGTCTCACCGTTCTCGACCGCGCGGCGGATGATCTTGTCGTCGATGTCGGTGATGTTGCGCACATACGTGACCCGATAGCCGATCGCACGCAACCAGCGCTGGACGAGGTCGAACACGACCAGCATGCGCGCGTGGCCCACGTGACAATAGTCGTAGACGGTGATCCCGCATACGTACATCCGCACTTCGCCGGACTGGCGCGGCACGAAAACTTGCTTGTCACGCGCGAGCGTGTTGTAGATGCGCAGTGATTCCATAGAGATGAACCGTGAGCCGAAGGAAACCGCCCTGGCGAAGCTCGCCCAGCATGTGAAACGGACGGACCATCTGCTGCGGCGCCAGGCCGCGCGTCCTCGATATCACATGGGGCGGTCAGGCTGCAAGCACAGCGGTGACGGCCACGAGAGGCTAAGAAAGACTGTCTGCCGCTCGCCGGAACGCGCAGACGTTTTGTTAGAATGGCTCGGAGTATAACATTCCGATTTACGCCTATGAAACCTCATCGCGGCCGCGCGCCGAGCGCTGCGACCCTCGTTGCGACCACCGTCATGGGCGTCGCGCTGACGCTTTTCGCGGCTCCCGCGGCGCATGCGCAGAAGGCCCCGGCGGTCGCCGACGGCACCCCCGAAATCGACGCGTCGATCGCCGGCAAGCAGTGGAAGCAGGCGCTCGCGCAGCTCGACGCGCGCATCGCGTCGAATCCGCACGACGTGCAGGCGCAGTTCAAGCGCGGCACCGTGCTGGCCCGCCTGAACCGCGACGACGACGCGATCCAGCAGTTCGTCGCGATCACGCAGGCGTACCCCGAACTGCCCGAGCCGTACAACAACCTCGCGGCGCTCTACGCGAAGCACGGCCGCTATGACGAAGCGCGCACCGCGCTCGTCACCGCGACGCAATCGAACCCGAGCTACTCGCTCGCGTACGAGAACCTCGGCGACCTCTACCTGCGGCTCGCTTCCGAATCGTACAAGCGCGCGCAATCGCTCGGCCGCACGAGCGGCGCGACCGCGCAGCGCCTCGCCGATCTCCAGAAGATCGTGTCGCCGCCGAAAGCCGCGCCGAACGCCCGCGCGACGACGCCGGCCACGCGCGCCTACATCGACCGCGCCGCCGCGAACGTGAGCACCACCACGCTGCCGATGTCGCCGACGTTCCAGTTCAACGGTCCGTCGGGCGCACTGGCGGCACCGTACGTCGCGCCGTCGCAATAAGCGGCGCGCCCTTCCTTCCCTCCCAACCTGAGGATCGCAATGAAACGTCTGTTGCTGGCGCTTGGCGGCGCCGCCCTTCTCGCGACCGCGCCCGCGTTCGCGCAAACGGCCACCGCGCACCCCGTCGTGCAGCTGAAGACCTCGCAGGGCGACATCCGCGTCGAGCTCTATCCGGAGAAGGCGCCGAAATCCGTCGCCAACTTCCTCGATTACGTGAAGGCCGGCCAGTACAACGGCACGATCTTCCATCGCGTGATCAAGGGCTTCATGATCCAGGGCGGCGGCTACAAGACCAACTTCGAGGAAAAGCCGACCCGCGCGCCGATCCCGCTGGAAAGCCGCAATGGTCTGAAGAACCTGACCGGCACGATCGCGATGGCGCGCACGAGCGATCCGAATTCGGCCACCGCGCAGTTCTTCATCAATACGGTCGACAACAGCGGCCTCGACTATCCGAACCCGGACGGCAACGGCTACGCGGTGTTCGGCAAGGTCGTGTCGGGCCTCGACGTCGTGAAGAAGATCGAAGGCGTGGTGACGACCTCGCGCGGCCCGATGCAGGACGTGCCGGCGCAACCGGTCGTGATCGAATCGGCGAGCATCGTCTCGAAGTAAGCACCTGCCGGCACGTCCGGCGCCACACGCGGCCGCGTCGCACGACCGGCCGCGTGCCATTTAAACCGCCTCACCGAAGGAATTCATCATGGTTGAACTGCATACGAACCACGGCGTGATCAAGCTCGAACTCGACGCCGCGAAGGCACCGAAGACGGTCGAAAACTTCCTGAACTACGTGAAGAAGGGCCATTACGACGGCACCGTGTTCCACCGCGTGATCAACGGCTTCATGATCCAGGGCGGCGGCTTCGAGCCGGGCCTGAAGCAGAAGCCGACCGACGCGCCGATCGACAACGAGGCGAACAACGGCCTGAAGAACGACAACTACACGATCGCGATGGCGCGCACGAACGATCCGCACTCGGCGACCGCCCAGTTCTTCATCAACGTGAACGACAACGACTTCCTGAACCACTCGTCGCCGACGCCGCAGGGCTGGGGTTACGCGGTGTTCGGCAAGGTCGTCGAGGGCCAGGACGTGGTCGACAAGATCAAGGGCGTCAAGACGGGCAACGCGGGCTTCCATCAGGACGTGCCGACCGACGACGTCGTGATCGAAAAGGCCGTGGTGGTCTGACGCACCAGCCGTCACGGAGGCACTTCGATGTTGCAGGAGAGTCCGCCGCGAAGCGTCTCCGCGGGCGTGCCGGGCGAGCGCGAGTACGCGCAAGCCGCACGCCCGTTCCTGTTTCTCTCCGATCTGCACCTGAGCGAAGCGATTCCGAAGACGGTCGCCGCGTTCGAGCATTTCGTGAAATACACCGCCGACAGCGCCGATTCGGTGTTCATCCTCGGCGACCTGTTCGAATACTGGATCGGCGACGACATCCTCGACGACGATCCGTTCGCCGCGCGCATGGCCGCGCTGATGCACACGTTCTCGGAGCGCGGCATCGCGCTCTACGTGATGCACGGCAACCGCGATTTCCTGCTCGGCCGGCGCTTCATGAAGGCGGCCGGTGCGATGCTGCTGCCCGACCCCTCGCTGATCATGGCGTTCGGCCAGCGCATCGTGCTCGCGCACGGCGACGCGCAATGCACGGCCGATCGCGGCTATCAGTTGTTCCGGCGCGTCGCGCGCAACCGCGTCGCGCAATGGCTGTTTCTCGCGTGGCCGTTCCGCTGGCGCCGCGCGCTCGCGCAGCGCATGCGCTCGAACAGCGAAGCCGGCCGCATGCGCCCCGTGTCAGCAATCTACGACGTCACGCGGGAAGGCGTGGCCGCGCTGTTCCGGAAAAGTCGCGCAAGCGTGATCATTCACGGCCACACGCACCGCCCCGCGCGCCACGCGGAACCGGGCGGAATCCGCTGGGTACTGCCCGACTGGGATCTCGATCACGGCACGCCGCGCGGCGGCTATCTGCGCGTCGACGCGGAAGGCATCCACGCGATGCCGCTCGACTGACGCCACCGCTGCCGCTGTCGTCGCATCGACCGGCAGCCGTGGGCGCCCTGCTCGTTCGTTACATCTGGCGTTCGACCGTCTTGCCTTCCAGCACCGCGGACAGCCTGCGCAGGTCGAGGCGCGCCGCATCGGCGCCCTGCAGCGTTTCCAGATGCGTACCGAGCCGTTCGAGCGCCGCGACGATCTCGTCGACGCGACGGCTTTCCTTCGCCGCGTGATCGATCAGCCCGTGAATCGCAAGCGACATCGGATCGTCGGCGTTCGGCGTGATCCCGTACGCGCAGAATGCCGCGCGCTCGGGTTGCGGCTTCGGCTGCGCCGGCATCACGATGCGCGCCGGGTTGCCGACCGCCGTGCCGTCGGGCGGCACCGGCTTGACGACCACCGCGTTCGAGCCGATCTTCGCGCCCGCACCCACCGTGAAACCGCCGAGCACCTTCGCGCCAGCGCCGACGATCACGCCGGCCTCGAGCGTCGGATGGCGCTTCGCGCCGCGCGTGAGCGACGTGCCGCCCAGCGTCACGCCCTGATAGATCGTGCAGTCGTCGCCGATGATCGCCGTCTCGCCGATCACGACACCCATGCCGTGATCGATGAACACGCGCCGGCCGATCGTCGCGCCGGGGTGGATCTCGATCCCGGTCAGGAACCGGCCGGCCTGCGACGCGAACCGCGCGAGCCAGTAGCGCTTCGCGCGCCAGCAGGCGTGCGCGAAACGGTGCAGCACGAGCGCATGCAGCCCCGGATAACAGGTCAGCACTTCCCACGCACTGCGAGCGGCGGGATCCCGCTCGCGAATCGTTGCAACGTCTTCGCGCAGTCTCGTGAACATGATGTGATCTGGGAAAAGGCCGGCGCGCATCGCCGGCAATGCCGGCCGTTATCGCGCCGGGTAATTTGCTTATGACGTCCGGCGATTGTAGGGCCAGTCGCGCGCCGCCGCACGCGGTCGCGCGTTCACCCCGCCACCGGCGCGGGTATTCGGCCGGGACGGGTTTCCGGGGAGGCCCGTCGGGCGAAACTGCAGGGTTCGTCGCTTCCGGCGGATCACCGCATGGCCTGCCCGCCACCCACCACCCGCCGCATCCGTCGGACGCCCCGCACCCCGCGATCAGCGCGCCGGCCGCTTACGCGTCGCCGCCCGGTTTGCCCGACTTCAGCAGGATGTGCTTCGCGACGCCGCGCAGGATGTTGACCTCCTCGCGCTCGAGGCCCGTGCGCGCGAACAGCCGCCGCAGCCGCGGCATCAGCTTCTTCGGGTTGCGCGGATCGAGGAAGTCGAGCGCGATCAGCGCATGCTCGAGGTGCACGTACATCCGCTCGATCTCGTCGCTCTGCGCGAGCGTGCCGGCTTCGGCCGGCGGTTGCGCCGACGGCTCGCTCGCCTGCTCGAGAAACGCGACGCGCAACTCGTACGCGAGCACCTGCACGGCCTGCGCGAGGTTCAGCGAACTGTAGGCCGGATTCGCCGGAATGTGCGCGAGCGCGCTGCACTGCTCGACATGCTCGTTCGCGAGACCCGTACGCTCGTTGCCGAACACGAGCGCGATGTCGCCCGTGCCGACCTGCGCGCTCGCCTGCGCGGCGGCCGCGCGCGGCGCGAGCCGCGGCGGCCCGTATTCGCGCGTACGCGCGGTCAGCGCGATCGACCAGTGCACGCCGGACAGCGCTTCGCCGAGCGTCGACACGACATGCGCGGACGCGAGGACGTCGTCCGCGCCGCTGGCCATCGCGATCGCCTCCGGATCGCTCTGCACGTGCGGCACGCGCGGTGCGACCAGCACGAGGCGCGAGAAGCCCATCGTCTTCAGCGCGCGGGCGGCCGCCCCGACGTTGCCGGGATGGCTCGGCTCGACGAGCACGAAGCGGGTGGACGTGAAGCCGCCGGACGGCGGCGGGGACGAGGCCGCGCCCGATTCGGACGGCGCGGCGGTGTTCTGCGGGGTTTCCACTACGAGACGACTCGGTTCATCAGAATGGCCGTATGGTATCGCCATCGCTCCCGCAAACCCACTCGTCCGGATGGCCAGTGGGGGTTTCCCCGCATTCCGGTCGCCTGAAACCACCAAAAATCGGGTAAAATCATGCCTTTACGCGTTGCGCCGCGGCGCAGCGCGGGTCGTACCCCGCTCTTTGTCAATTCGCGTCTCACCTCGCCCCGGCACGCTTGCGCCGTTCCGGGCGGTTGTCCCACTTCGTGGCGGCCCGTGCCGCCGGCTACAGGATCCAGGCTCATGCATCCCATGCTCAACATTGCTGTCAAGGCTGCGCGCCGCGCCGGACAGATCATCAATCGCGCGTCCCTCGATCTCGACCTGATCGAGATCCGCAAGAAGCAGCAGAACGACTTCGTCACCGAAGTGGACAAGGCCGCCGAAGACGCGATCATCGAGACGCTGAAGACCGCCTACCCCGACCACGCGATCCTCGCGGAGGAATCGGGCGAATCCGACAACGAATCCGAATTCAAGTGGATCATCGATCCGCTCGACGGCACGACCAACTTCATCCACGGCTTCCCGTATTACTGCGTATCGATCGCGCTCGAGCACAAGGGCGTCGTCACGCAGGCCGTCGTCTACGATCCGAACAAGAACGACCTGTTCACGGCCACCCGCGGCCGCGGCGCATACCTGAACGACCGCCGCATCCGCGTCGGCCGCCGCGACCGCCTGGCAGACGCACTGGTCGGCACGGGCTTCCCGTTCCGCGAGAAGGACGGCCTCGACGCCTACGCGCGCCTCTTCACCGAAATGACGCAGGCCTGCACGGGCCTGCGCCGTCCGGGCGCGGCGGCGCTCGATCTCGCGAACGTCGCGGCCGGCCGCCTCGACGCGTTCTTCGAGCAAGGCATCAACGTGTGGGACATGGCAGCGGGCAGCCTGCTGATCACCGAGGCCGGCGGCCTCGTCGGGAACTACACGGGCGACGCCGATTTCCTGCATCGCCACGAGATCGTCGCCGCGAACCCGAAGATCTACGCGCAGATGATCCCGATCCTGAACCGCTACAGCCGCGTGCATCCGGCAGCGGAGTAAGCCCGGGCCGCGCCCGCGTGGCGCGGCTTTCGCGCAAACCGCTCGCAGGCATCGTCACGCTGGCGCGCCGATCGCCCCGGAACGCGGGACAATCTTCCGTGCACACGGGTCGCTTCGTGCGCCTATCCTGAAGTTGCCCGAGTTGCCTGGGGCCGGCCGGCGTATCGCCGCCCGCGCCGCTGGTCGCGCAATGCCAGCGAAGGGTTTGCGTCCGGCATGCCCGCGCGGCGACAACGCCGCCGCCGGCATGCCGGCCCCGCCTGTATCAACACCGCCACGGCGCCGTGGCAATCGCATCCGAGTCCTCATGTTACGGCTAAGCGAAATTAAACTCCCCCTCGACCACCCCGAGAGCGCGCTCGAGGCCGCGATTCGCGCGCGCCTCGCGGAGCTTGGCGTGGCGGCAGACGGGCTGCTCCGTTACACCGTGTTCCGCCGCGCGCACGACGCGCGCAAGCGCGCGGACATCAAGCTCACGTATATCGTCGATGTCGAAGTCAAGGACGAAGCGGCCGCGCTCAAGCGCATCGCCGGCAAGCCGCATTGCGGCGTGACGCCCGACATGGCGTACCACTTCGTCACGAAGGCGCCCGAACACGCCGATTTCCTGCGCCCGGTCGTGATCGGCATGGGGCCGTGCGGCCTGTTCGCGGGGCTGATCCTCGCGCAGATGGGGTTCCGTCCCATCATCCTCGAACGCGGCAAGGCCGTGCGCGAACGCACCAAGGACACGTTCGGCCTGTGGCGCAAGAGCGTGCTCAATCCCGAATCCAACGTGCAGTTCGGCGAAGGCGGCGCAGGGACGTTCTCCGACGGCAAGCTGTACAGCCAGATCAAGGATCCGAACCACTATGGCCGCAAGGTGCTCGACGAATTCGTCAAGGCCGGCGCGCCCGAGGACATCCTGTACCTGAGCCGCCCGCACATCGGCACGTTCCGCCTCGTCAGCATGGTGGAAAAAATGCGCGCGTCGATCCACGAACTCGGCGGCGAAGTGCGCTTCGAAACCCGTGTCGACGATATCGAAATCGACCAGGGCAAGGTGCGCGCGCTCAAGCTGTCGAACGGGGAAACGTTGCGGTGCGACCGCGTGGTGCTGGCCGTGGGCCACAGCGCGCGCGACACGTTCCAGATGCTGCACGACCGCGGCGTCTATATCGAAGCGAAACCGTTCTCGCTCGGTTTCCGCATCGAGCATCCGCAGGGGTTGATCGACCGCAGCCGCTTCGGCAAGTTCGCGGGTCACAAGCAGCTGGGCGCGGCCGACTACAAGGTGGTCCACCACTGCAGCAACGGGCGCGCGGTCTACAGCTTCTGCATGTGCCCGGGCGGCACGGTGGTCGCCGCGACCTCGGAGCCGGGCCGCGTGGTTACCAACGGGATGAGCCAGTATTCCCGTGCCGAGCGCAATGCGAATGCGGGCATCGTCGTCGGCATCACGCCGGACGACTATCCGGGCGGCCCGCTCGCCGGCATCGCGTTCCAGCGCAAATGGGAGGAACGCGCGTTCGAACTCGGCGGCGGCGATTACCGCGCGCCGGGCCAGCTGGTCGGCGATTTCATCGCGGGCCGGCCGTCGACGTCGCTGGGCTCCGTGGAGCCGTCGTACAAGCCCGGCGTGAATCCGACCGACCTCAGCACCGCGCTGCCGGACTACGTGATCGAAGCGATCCGCGAGGCGCTGCCCGAGATCGACAAGAAGATCGCCGGCTTCGCGATGCACGACGCCGTGCTCACCGGTGTGGAGACACGCACGTCGTCGCCGATCCGGATTCGCCGGAAGGACGACTACCAGAGCATGAACGTCGAAGGCCTGTATCCGGCCGGCGAAGGCGCCGGCTATGCGGGCGGCATCTATTCGGCCGCGATCGACGGTATCGAAGTCGCGCAAGCGGTGGCGCTCAGCCTGATGTCGGGACACGCGTCCTGAACTGCGGGACAGGGCCGGCGCACGCAGGTTCGTGACCTGGGCGCGGCCGGCCTGCCTGCGCCGCGACAGCGCGGGCGCCACGCCATACGCGGATGCGGTGCCGGGCGATAGCCGAACCTCGGTCAGTCTTCCGAACGCTCCACGACCACCTCGCTGATTTGCAGCACCGGTTGTATATCCGTGTAATTGGCGATGTCGGCCATGATCTCCTGCGCGTGCGGGTCGCGGGCTGCCTGGAAAGCTTCGACGGACGTACAGACGAAGTCACACTTGGCCACGTAAACCGGGTCGGCGCCAGGCGCACCGCCTGCGATGCCCTTGTCCACCGTGTAGTACAGACATGCCGCGCCGAGTCGCTGTTTCACCATCGGCATATGCGTCTCGCGGTAGTACGCATGGTCGAATCGCGCGCCTGCGGTGTACGGATACATGACACTGACTTTGATCATCGGATTGGTTCTCCTGTTGCGGCACGGTAATCGAGGCGCCGCCGCCCGCGAGACGAGGCCGAGGTCGCCGATACAGGCATGGCCGACCTTTGTTCCGGAATCGGTGTACTCGTTCTTGCGATTGTAAGCACCGGTGAACCCGTCTTGCCAGTTCGGTGGCAACGGGTGCCCCATGATGCCGCAGCGGCTCGGTGCTGTCAGATGCTTTGCAGGTCGGCAGCCGGGAGAAGCCGTCTTTCAAATCGCGACTGCCCGGCACCACCGGCAATCGGCCGAATGGCCAACTTCGCACGTTCACGTCGACGCCACTGGTAAACTCGGGCAACCCAAGCAACAACTTCATGCCTGATCTATGACCACGCTGTCGCCCGAGGCCTTTGCCGGCCACACCCCAATGATGCAGCAGTACCTGCGCATCAAGGCCGATCATCCGGACACGCTCGTCTTCTACCGGATGGGCGACTTCTACGAGTTGTTCTTCGAGGATGCGGAAAAAGCGGCGCGCCTGCTCGACCTGACCCTCACGCAGCGCGGCGCGTCGGCCGGCACACCGATCAAGATGGCCGGCGTCCCGCATCACGCGGTCGAGCAATACCTGGCGAAGCTCGTGAAGATGGGCGAATCGGTCGCGATCTGCGAGCAGATCGGCGATCCGGCCACGTCGAAGGGCCCGGTCGAACGCAAGGTCGTGCGCGTCGTCACGCCCGGCACGCTGACCGATGCCGCGCTGCTGTCCGACAAGAACGACGTCTACCTGCTCGCGATGTGCACCGGCCACAACAAGCGTGGCGTCGCGGTCAATATCGGCCTCGCGTGGCTGAACCTCGCGAGCGGCGCATTGCGGCTCGCCGAAATCGAGCCCGAGCAGCTTGCCGCCGCGCTCGAACGCATCCGGCCGGCCGAAATCCTGACGCCGGACGGTGCAACCGACGCCATTCCGGCCGGCGCGGGCGCCAGCAAGCGCGTGCCGGCCTGGCACTTCGACATCGCGTCGGGCACGCAGCGCCTGTGCGACCAGCTCGATGTCGCGAGCCTCGACGGATTCGGTGCGCATTCGCTGACGAGCGCGTGCGGCGCGGCCGGCGCGCTGCTGCTCTATGCCGCGGCCACGCAAGGCCAGCAACTGCGGCACGTGCGCAGCCTGAAGGTCGAGAACGAAACCGAATACATCGGGCTCGACCCGGCCACGCGCCGCAACCTCGAACTGACCGAGACGCTGCGCGGCACCGAGTCGCCCACGCTGTATTCGCTGCTCGACACCTGCTGCACGACGATGGGCAGCCGTCTGCTGCGTCACTGGCTGCATCACCCGCCGCGTGCGTCGGTCGCCGCGCAGTCGCGCCAGCAGGCGATCGGCGCGCTGCTCGACGCGCCGGCCAACGCGAGCCTCGATGCGCTGCGCAGCGCGCTGCGCCAGATCGCCGACGTCGAACGGATCACCGGGCGGCTCGCGCTGCTGTCCGCGCGCCCGCGCGACCTGTCGAGCCTGCGCGACACGTTCGCCGCGCTGCCGGCGCTGCGCGAGCGCATCAGCGCGATCGTCGCGAACGCCGATGCGCTCGCGCGCGTCGACGCGGCGCTCGCGCCGCCCGCCGAATGCCTCGACCTGCTGACGAGCGCGATCGCCACCGAGCCGGCCGCGATGGTGCGCGACGGCGGCGTGATCGCGCGCGGCTACGATGCCGAGCTCGACGAGCTGCGCGACATTTCGGAGAACTGCGGTCAGTTCCTGATCGATCTCGAAGCGCGCGAGCGCGCGCGCACCGGCATCGCGAACCTGCGTGTCGAATACAACAAGGTGCACGGCTTCTACATCGAGGTCACGCGCGGCCAGACCGACAAGGTGCCCGACGATTACCGCCGCCGCCAGACGCTGAAGAACGCCGAGCGCTACATCACGCCGGAACTGAAGACCTTCGAGGACAAGGCGCTGTCCGCGCAGGAACGCGCGTTGGCGCGCGAGCGCGCGCTGTACGACTCGGTGCTGCAGGCGCTGCTGCCGTTCATCCCCGAATGCCAGCGCGTCGCCTCGGCCCTCGCCGAGCTCGACCTGCTCGCCGCCTTCGCCGAACGCGCACGCGCGCTCGACTGGGTCGCGCCGACCTTCACCGACGAGATCGGCATCGAAATCGAACAGGGTCGCCATCCTGTCGTCGAAGCGCAGGTCGAGCAGTTCATCGCGAACGACTGCCGGTTCGGTCCCGAACGCAAGCTGCTGTTGATCACCGGGCCGAACATGGGTGGTAAGTCGACGTTCATGCGGCAGACCGCGCTGATCGCGCTGATGGCGTACGTCGGCAGCTACGTGCCGGCGAAGTCGGCCTGCTTCGGCCCGATCGACCGGATCTTCACGCGCATCGGCGCGGCCGACGATCTCGCGGGCGGCCGCTCGACCTTCATGGTCGAGATGACCGAAGCCGCGGCGATCCTCAACGACGCGACGCCGCAAAGCCTCGTGCTGATGGACGAGATCGGCCGCGGCACGTCGACCTTCGACGGCCTTGCGCTCGCCTGGGCCATCGCGCGCCACCTGCTGGCGCACAACGCGTGCTACACGCTGTTCGCGACGCACTACTTCGAGCTGACGCAACTGCCGGCCGAGTTCCCGCAAGCGGCGAATGTCCATCTGTCGGCCGTCGAGCACGGCCACGGGATCGTGTTCCTGCACGCGGTGAACGAGGGCCCGGCGAACCAGAGCTACGGCCTTCAGGTCGCGCAGCTCGCGGGCGTCCCGGCACCGGTGATCCGCGCCGCGCGCAAGCACCTCGCGTATCTCGAACAGCAGTCGGCGTCCCAGCACACGCCGCAACTCGACCTGTTCAGCGCGCCGCCGGCGGCAATCGACGACCTCGAATGCGCGGACGCGCCGGCGCTGCCCGACACGCCGCATCCGGTGCTCGAAAAGCTGCGCGACATCGATCCCGACGATCTCAAGCCGCGCGAGGCGCTCGACCTGCTGTACGAGCTGCGCACGCTGGTCCGGTCGCACGATGCCGACGGGCACGCGTAAGCGCATGCCGCGGGGCCTGCCAGCCCGCGCCGCCGCCGCGCTCGTCACGGCGGCGCTTGCCTTCGCGCAGGCGGATGCGCTGGCCGCGCCCCCCAAGCGCAGCGCGGCGCCCTACTCGTTCGCCGTCGTGTCGGGCGTCATCAACGTCCCGGCGGACGAGCCGGCCGCGCAGCGGCTGCTCGATGCGATCGCACGCGAACGCAACCTCGCGTTCGTCGTCTACGCGGGCGATCTCAAAGGCTCGAAGGAAGCATGCCGCGACGCGCTGTATTCGCAGCGCGGCGCGATCCTGGATTCAGCACGCGTGCCGCTCGTGTTCATTCCCGGCCACGACGACTGGATCGCCTGCAACACGGCGGCCGGCGGCGGCTACGACCCGGTCGAGCGGCTCGATTTCCTGCGGCAGACGCTGCTCGCCGATTCGGCGCTGCCCGACCCCGGTGCGCTGCAGATCACGCGCGAGAGCGAAGTCGCGCGGTTCCGGCCGTATCGCGAGAACGCACGCTGGATGCGCGACGACATCGTCTACGTCGCCCTCAATGCACCGGCGCCGAACAATCATTATTTGACGGCGGGCGGCCGCAACGGCGAATTCGAGGATCGCATCATCGCGAACGGCTTCTGGATCGACCACGCAGCCGAATATGCGAAGCGGCGCGAGGCGCGCGCGATGGTGGTGATTTTCGAAGGCGATCCACAGTTCGAACGCTATGAACGCGCGGAGCGCTTCGCATGGCTGCGTTTCAACCGGCCGCGCGTGCGCGACGGCTTCCGTGAGCTGAAACGAACGCTGGTGAAGGCGGCGGCGACATTCCGCGGCCCGATCCTGGTGATGCATGCGAGTGGCGAACCGCTGGCGAACGGCTTTCTGATCGATCGTCCGCTGCATGCCGACGACGGTGAACTGGTAGGAAACGTGACGCGCGTCGCGATCGGACCGCGCCATCCGGCGAATCAGTGGGTGAAGGTGAGCGTCTCGCCGGCGCGGCAGACGATCTTCAACGTGAGCCTCCAGGAGGTGCCGAAGAACCTGCCGGTGCCGCCCACGCTGCCGCTCGTGCCGCGCGACGACGTGCCGCTGCCGCAGATGCCGGAAATTCCTGCGCTGCCGGCGCTGCCCGACGCGTCGTCGGTCGCGCCGCCGCTGCAGGGCGACGGCGCCGCACCGGGCGGCGCGTCGTGGCCGGCACCGCCTCCCGCATCGGGGCCGGCGCCGGGCCTGCCGGCAAGCTCAGTGCAGGGTACGCCCTGACGGCGCTTCGCCGTCTTCGTCGTCGTCCTCGTCGATGATCTCGAGCCCTTCCGCGCCATGCGCGTGCTCGTGCTCGATTTCGTCTTCGGTGGCTTCGCGGACGTCCTTCACGGTCAGCGCGAAACGCAGCGCCATGCCGGCCAGCGGGTGATTGCCGTCGAGCACGACCTTGTCTTCGGCGATATCGGTGACCGTGTAGATCAGCGAGTCGACTTCCTCGTCGCCGTCTTCCGGCGTGCCTTCGAACTGCATGCCGACCTCGAGGGGCTCGGGAAAACGGTCGCGCGGCTCGATCTTCACGAGTTCGGGATCGTAGTCGCCGAACGCGTCCTGCGGCTCGAGCTGAACCTGTGCCTGGTAGCCCGCCTCGTGGCCGTCGAGCTGTTCCTCGATCTTGGGGAACGTGCCATCATAGCCGCCGTGCAGATAGACCATCGGCTCGTCGCTTTCCTCGATCAGATTGCCCTGTGCGTCCGACAGCTTGTAAGTGACCGACACGACGGTGTTTTTTGCGATTTTCATCCAATTCTCCCAAATACAAGTCTCATTATACGATGCGCAACCGGTCTCAAGCCGAACCGCGGGATGCCGCTGCCGCCCCGCTCGGCGCGCCGCCTTCCGATCTTCCCACGCCGCTGCTCGGCGGCCTCACGCCGGCGCAATTCATGCGCGGCTACTGGCAAAAGAAGCCGCTGCTGATCCGCCAGGCGATCCCCGGCGTCACGTCGCCGGTCACGCGCGATGCATTGTTCGAGCTCGCCGCCGACTATGACGCGGAATCGCGATTGATCACCCATTTTCGTAACAAGTGGCAACTGGCGCACGGTCCGTTCGAGCCCGATTCGCTGCCTTCGGTCACGCGCAAATCCTGGACCCTGCTCGTGCAGGGGCTCGACCTGCACGTCGACGCCGCGCGCGCGTTGCTCGACCGCTTCCGTTTCATCCCCGACGCGCGGCTGGACGACCTGATGATCTCGTATGCGACCGACGGCGGCGGCGTCGGCCCGCACTTCGATTCGTATGACGTATTCCTGCTGCAGGTCGAAGGCCGGCGCCGCTGGCGGGTCGGCGCGCAGAAGGATCTGTCGCTGCAGCCGGACGTGCCGCTGAAGATCCTCGAAAACTTCGAGCCGAGCGACGAATGGGTGCTGGAACCCGGCGACATGCTGTACCTGCCGCCGCACATCGCGCACGATGGCGTCGCCGAAGGCGAATGCATGACCTGCTCGATCGGCTTCCGGGCCCCGTCCGTCGGCGAGCTGGGCGCCCAGTTCCTGTACTACCTCGCGGAGCGCGGCGGCCTGCGCGACGCGAACGGGGACGACCTCTACCGCGATCCGAAGCAGCCGGCCGTCGACGCGCCCGCGCAACTGCCGCCGGCCATGGTCGAACGTGTCGCCGAGATCGTCGATGCGATCCGCTGGCGCAAGCGCGACGTCGCCGAATTCCTCGGCTGCTACCTGAGCGAGCCCAAATCCAACGTCGTTTTCGACCCGCCCGAGCGTCCGCTGTCCGAAGCCGCGTTCGTCACGCAAGCGTCACGCCGTGGCGTGTGTCTCGACAGAAGGGCCGCATTGATGTATAACGCGCGCTCGTACTTCATTAATGGCGAGGAAGGACCGCTCGAGCAAGCCGGTGAATGGCTGCCCGAACTGGCCAATCAACGCCAGATGGAGGCGAAACGGTTTGTAACACTATCCCGGGTTCCTTCAATGACAGCCTTGTTGCACGAGTGGTATCGTGCGGGCTGGATACGGGTCGGAAACCGGAATTAGTGTGAGTCGCCCCGTATGCCCGTACAGATCAAATTCTGTATGGGAAAGACAACGTATTGACCCCGCATTTGTCGACGGTCGATAGGAAAGTGCATATAATTTCCGCCCAAGCCGTAGGGAAGATTCACGCTCTAAGAAGTGCATCTCCACCAGCGGCCCAGGTCGGTGTTGGAGCACATTACCGGTATTGTTTCGCGCTGTTGCTTACCTTTAACCATAAAAGGACGTGATCATGAAGAAATCCCTCCTCGTAGCTTCCCTGTTGGCTGCTGTTGCACTGGCTGCTTGCAACAAGAGCGCTGATCAAGCTGCTTCGTCGGCTGCAAGCGACGCGGCTGCTGCTGCTTCGTCGGCTGCTTCGGCAGTTGCTGGTGCTGCGAGCGACGCTTCGGCTGCTGCTTCGTCGGCAACGGCTGCTGCGAGCGACGCTGCTGCTGCAGTGGCGTCGGCTGCTTCGGCAGCGACGGCTGCTCCGGCTTCGGGCGCAAGCCAGTAAGCCTTCAGCATCAGCTGAAAAAAACCGGCCCGAGGGCCGGTTTTTTTACGTCTGCCGCTTTCGAATCGAGCACCCGGCAGCCGTGTCGAGCCGCCGCGGCGGCCCTCCCCCGCTATCCGAGCATCAGCCAGTCGAAGCCCGCGTCCTGCGAGGCCACGATCACGTCTTCCCCGTCCGTCCCGAGCACACCGCCAAACGCCTGGCGGGCCAGTTCTGGCAGGTTGTTCTGCTGGCTCAGATGGGCCGCCACCAGGTGCTGGAGACGGCTGCGTTCGAGCGACGCGAGAATCTCGGCCGCCGCGTCGTTGCTCAGGTGGCCGTGGTTGCCGCCGATCCGCGCCTTCAGCGACTGCGGATAGCGGCTGGCGGCCAGCATCGCGGTATCGTGGTTGGATTCGAGCACCAGCGCGTCACAGCCGCTCAGGACGGCCGTGATGTGCGGCGTGGCCATCCCGACGTCCGTCAGCACGCCGAGCCGGCGGTTTCCGTCCATGAAGACGAACTGGAGCGGTTCCCGCGCGTCGTGGGGGACCGTATAGGGCATCACGGCCAGATCGCGTATCGCGGCCGTCTCGTCGCCCCACAGCACGTGGAGATCGACATCGACCTCGTCCGCGCCGACCGCACGCGCGGTGCCCCAGCTCATGTAGAGCGGCAACGACGCGCGACGCGCGAGCGTCAGCGCGCTGCCGACGTGGTCGCTGTGTTCATGGGTAATGAGGATCGCGTCGAGATCGGCGACGCCGAGATTCAGTCGGCCGAGCCGGCGCTCGACCTCCTTGGCGGAAAAGCCGCAGTCGAGCAGCACGCGGGTGGTCGTCGTGCCGCTCGAGGCCTCGACGACCAGCGCGTTGCCTTCGCTGCCGCTTCCGAGGCTGGCGAATCGCACGCGCTCAGTTCAGCTGCGCGTGCAGCAGCGAAATGAGCCTCTGCGCGTCCGACGAGTTGTCGATCTGGCCATTCGCGCCGACCACCGCGACCTGCGTGCCGCCATTGCCCTGTGCACGCACGTTGATCAGATATTCCTTGCCGGGCTTGGCTGCCGACGGACCACCGTAGAACAGCTTGCCGAACAGGCCGTCACGCTTGAGCTCTTCCATCGAATTCGCGTAGCGCACGGTGTACACGCCCTTCTCGCGATCGCGATTGTCGACCGTGAAGTTGGTCCGGTCGAGCGCCAGGCCCACGCGCAGCCACGCGCGGTCGAACGACTCGGCCAGCTGCAGCGTCGCCGCGCCGCCGCTCGTATCGCTGACCTGCGCCGGCGCCGTCGCGGGACGCGCATCGGTCAACAGCTGCTTCGCCTGCGCGTCGGTCAGGCCGAACTTCTGCATCAGCTTCGACAGGAACACGGCTTCGAGCACCGGATTGCGCGGACGCTCTTCCCAGCGCGACGACGTGCCGCCCTGCGGGCCGACCATCATTTCTTCCATCGCGCTGTGCGTGATCGAGATGTCGGTGTTGCCGTCCGACGTGCGGTTCACGAGCGTGCGGAAGCGGTCGCGCGTGCCCGACGAATACGCGAAATCGATGACCCGGCCGATCGTGCGGCGGAACCAGTCGTCCGGAATGTTCGCGCGGTTCTCGGCCCAGTCGGTGGCCATGATGCCCGTCGACGGCGCATCGGTCTTCAGCGAGAAGCCGTTCTCCTGCCAGAATTCCTTCAGGATCGGCCACAGCTGCTCGGGCGTGCGGCCGTCGACGACGAGCCAGCGGCGATCGCCGTCGCGCTCGATATGCATGCCAAGCGGATCCTGCGCGCTCGGGATGCCGTCGGTCGCATTGCCTGCTTGCGTCGTGGCCCGCGGCGGCAGCGTGCCGAGCCCGGCATTGGTCGGCGGCGCGACGAACTGCTGCGTCGTCGGGACCGGCTTCAGGTCGCTCGGCACCGCGAGCGGCGGCGCCGACCCGGTGTTCTTGTAGTTGACCCGGTCAGGGGCCAGGTAGTCGTTCAGCGTATCGCAGCCAGCGAGCGCGCCCAGCGCCAGCGCCACCACCGACAGCTGGATGGCGCGAGAGGAAAAGGCGAAACGTTTCATGAAATCCTTCGTCTTGCTAGAACGCTCGTCAGGAGCGGCGCCGGACGGAGCCGGCCGGTGCGGGTTGATCAGGGGTCGAGCCGGCGGCCGCAGGACGCGGCCGCCTCGGCATCAGAGGACGCCGGCCTCGACGAGGGCCGAACGCACGGCATCGTGGCAGCGCTCGTCGAGCGCCGTGAGCGGCAGCCGGATGCCGCCCTGCATCTTGCCCATCGCCTGCAGCGCCCACTTCACCGGGATCGGGTTCGCTTCGATGAACAGGTTCTTGTGCAGCGACAGCAGCTTCATGTGCAGCGCGCGGGCTGTCTGCACGTCGCCGGCCAGCGCCGCGCGGCACAGCTCGCTCATCGCGCGCGGCGCGACGTTCGCGGTCACCGAGATGTTGCCGTGGCCGCCGAGCAGCATCAGCGCGATCGCGGTCGGATCGTCGCCGCTGTAGATCGCGAAGTGCTTCGGCGCAGCCTTGATCAGGTGCGCGGCACGATCGATGTTGCCGGTCGCTTCCTTCACGCCGATGATGCCCGGCACGTCAGCGAGGCGCAGCGTCGTCTCGTGCGCCATGTCCGCGACCGTCCGGCCCGGCACGTTGTACAGGATCACCGGCAGGTCGACCGCTTCGGCGATCGTCCGGAAGTGGCGGTACATGCCTTCCTGCGTCGGCTTGTTGTAGTACGGCACGACCTGCAGCGTCGCGTCCGCGCCGACGGCCTTCGCATGCTTCGTCAGCTCGATCGCCTCGGCGGTCGAATTGCCGCCCGCGCCCGCGATGATCGGGATGCGTTTCGCCGCATGCTCGACCGCCGTGCGGATCATCAGGATGTGCTCTTCGACGTTGAGCGTTGCCGATTCGCCGCTCGTACCGACGACGACCAGCGCATCGGTGCCTTCCGCGATGTGCCAGTCGATCAGTTTGCGAAACGCCGGCAGGTCGAGACTGCCGTCTTCGAGCATCGGGGTGACGATCGCGGGGATGCTGCCGCGGATTTGAATGCCGTCTTGGGTGCCGTTAGCCATGAAACGCGATTGATTGTGTACCGGTAAACGTTGAGATTGTAGCGGATTAGCCGGGCAGTTCGTAACGTGGAATTCCCGCCCCCGCCTTCGGGGTCGCGCCCTCGCGCACTGCGCTCAGACGCTGGACGAACGCCTCGCGCGGCGCGGCGATGAAACCGTCCTCGTACGCGACCACCCGCAGGTGGCCGTGCACGGCGTCCAGCAGCTCGCCCGGGGCGAGCAGGAACGCGGGGTTGGACGGTTTTCCGACCGTTTCGTTTCCTTGCGCGAAAGTTTCGTAGATCAGCACGCCGCCCGGCGCCACGGCATCGCGCAGATGGGGCCAGAGCGGGCGATGCAGATAGTTCGTGACGATCACGGCCGCGAACCGCTCGCCGGCCGGCAGCGGCCATGGCGCGCCTTCGAGATCGGCCTCGCGGGCGTCGACGCCGGGAATCGCGCGCAACGCGGCGAGCGCGGCCGGATCGCGGTCGAGCGCGACGACCGGATGCCCGCGCGACGCGAACCAGCGCGCATGGCGGCCGCCGCCCGCGGCAACGTCGAGCACCGCGCCGCCGGCCGGCACGAGCCGCGCCCATTGCGCGACCCAGCGCGACGGCCCGGCCTGGCCGACGTGACCGCCCGCGGCGGCGATGACGGATTCGCTCATGCGCCGGATCAGTTGTACGACAGGCCCATCGCGTCGCGCACGTCGCGCATCGTTTCCGTCGCGTACTTGCGCGCCTTGTCGCAACCGTCCGCGACGATCGCGCGCAGCAGCGACGGATCGTCCATGTACTTCTGCGCACGCTCAAGCATCGGCTGCTGTTCGCGCAGGATGCCTTCGACGACCGGCTGCTTGCAGTCGAGGCAGCCGATACCCGCCGAGCGACAGCCCTTCTGCACCCACTCGTGCGTCGCTTCGTCCGTGTAGACCTGGTGAAGCTGCCACACCGGGCACTTGTCGGGATCGCCCGGATCGGTGCGGCGCACGCGCGCGGGATCGGTCGGCATCGTGCGGACCTTCTTCGTGATCGTCTCGGCGTCTTCGCGCAGGCCAATCGTGTTGCCGTACGACTTGGACATCTTCTGCCCGTCGAGGCCCGGCATCCGCGACGCTTCGGTCAGCAGCGCCTGCGGCTCGACCAGGATGATCTTGCGCGCGCCTTCGAGATAGCCGAACAGGCGCTCGCGGTCGCTCATCGACAGGCTTTGCGACTCCTGCAGCATCGCGCGCGCCTGTTCGAGCGCCTCGTCATCGCCCTCCTGCTGGTACGCATTGCGCAGTTCGTGATAGAGCTTCGCGCGCTTGCCGCCGAGCTTCTTCGCGGCTTCGAGCGCCTTCTCCTCGAAACCGGGCTCGCGGCCGTACAGGTAGTTGAAGCGGCGCGCGATCTCGCGCGTCATCTCGACGTGCGGCACCTGGTCCTCGCCGACCGGCACGAGCGAGCCGCGATACAGCAGGATGTCGGCGGCCATCAGCACCGGGTAGCCGAGGAAGCCGTAGGTGGACAGGTCCTTGTCCTTCAGCTTCTCCATCTGCTCCTTGTAGGTCGGCACGCGTTCGAGCCAGCCGAGCGGCGTGCTCATGCCGAGCAGCAGTGCGAGTTCCGCGTGCTCGGGCACCTTGCTCTGGATGAACAGCGTCGCCTGCGCCGGATCGATGCCGGACGCGAGCCAGTCGATCAGCACGTCCCACACGTTCTTCTCGATGACCTCGGGCGTCTCGTAGTGCGTCGTCAGCGCGTGCCAGTCGACGACGCAGAAGAAGCACGGGTACTCGGACTGCAGCTTCACCCAGTTTTTCAGCACGCCGTGGTAATGACCGAGGTGCAGCGACCCGGTGGGTCGCATGCCGGAGAAAATACGTTCTGGGAACATGATTGTCGTTAGAAAAGCGAGGCGAAGGGAGACAGGATGGCGCTCAGGACGGCGTAGCCGACATTGACGAGCGGACGCAGCCAGAAGTTCGTCAGCACGCCCGTCGTGACGAGCACGAGGACGATGATGAAACCGTACGGCTCGATGCGCGACAGCGCGATCGATTGCCTGGTCGGCAGCAGCGCCGCCAGGATGCGGCCGCCGTCGAGCGGCGGCAGCGGAAACAGGTTCAGCACGCCGAGCACGAGGTTCGCGCTGACGCCGGCGAGCGCCATCCGCGTGAAGAACGGCTCGTCGACACCCACGGCCGGCAGCACGAGGGTCAGCAGGCCCCAGACGAGCGCCTGCACGAAGTTGCACGCGGGCCCAGCGAGCGCGACCCACAAACTGCCCCAGCGCGGATTGCGCAGGTTGCCGAACGACACCGGCACCGGCTTCGCATAGCCGAACAGGAACGCGCCGCCGGTCAGGAAGTACATCGCGAGCGGAATCGCGATCGTGCCGAGCGGATCGATGTGGCGCATCGGATTGAACGACACGCGCCCCATCACGTAGGCGGTATTGTCGCCGAGCAGACGCGCGGCGTAGCCATGCGCGGCCTCGTGCAGCGTGATCGCGAAGATCACGGGCAGCGCGTAGACGGCGATGGTCTGTATCAGGGAAGCATCCATATCGCGTTATTGTAACAAGCGCACTCGCGCAAAAATGGCACCGCGCGTCATGCGGCCGAGAGTCCGAACGGTTCGAGTGCCCCGCGCCCCGCGCGGATGAGTTCGGGCGCGTCGCCGGTCAGGTCGATCACCGTCGACGGCTCACGCGGGCACGCGCCGCCGTCGATCACGAGGTCGACCTGTTTCTCGAGCCGCGTGCGGATTTCGTCGGGATCGTTCAGCGGTTCGTCGTCCGGCGGCAGGATCAGCGTGGTGCCGAGCAGCGGCTGGCCGAGCGACTCCAGCAGCGCGAGCGTGATCGCGTGATCGGGCACGCGCAGCCCGATCGTCTTGCGCGACGGATGCGACAGCCGGCGCGGCACTTCCTTCGTCGCCTGCAGGATGAACACGTACGGGCCCGGCGTCACCGACTTGATCTGCCGGTACTGGCGGTTGTCGACCATCGCGAAGTTGGCGAGCTCCGACAGGTCGCGCACCAGCAGCGACAGGTGCTGCTTCTCGTCGAGGCCGCGAATCCGGCGCACGCGCTCGACCGCGTCCTTGTCGTCGAGATGGCACGCGAGCGCATAGCTCGAATCGGTCGGCATCGCGATCACGCCGCCCTTGCTGACGATCTCCGCCGCCTGCTTGATCAGGCGCGGCTGCGGATTATCCGGATGAATCCTGAAGAACTGGGACATGGGGACACGTAAAGAGGGAGAAGTCGGATGCGCGCATCGGCAACGCGGGCGGCCCGAAGCCGCCCGGCGTCAGAGCCAGCGCTCCCAGACCGGTGTCAGGTCGGGCGGCAACGGCGGCAGGCTGCCGAGCTCGATGCGGCCCTCGCCGGGCGCATGGAAATCCGAGCCGCGCGACACTTCGAAGCCGAAGCGGCGCGCCACGTCCGCGTATTCGCGGTACTGGTCGGGCGTGTGGCTGCCCGTGATGACCTCGATCGCGCGGCCGCCGAGATCGATGAACTCGCCGAAGAACGCGTCGAATTCGACCGGCGTATAGCGATAGCGGCCCGGGTGCGCGACCACCGCTTCGCCGCCCGCCGCGCGGATCCAGCCGACCGCGTCGGACAGGGACGCCCAGCGATGCGGGACGAAGCCGGGCTTGCCGTCGCCGAGCAGGCGGTCGAATACGTCCGACGTCGATTCGGCATGGCCGTTTTCAACGAGAAAGCGCGCGAAGTGCGTGCGCGAAATCAGGTCGGGATTCGATACGTATTTCAGCGCGCCTTCGTACGCGCCGGGAATGCCGAGCGTCGCGAGCTGCTCCGCGATCGCCAGCGCGCGCGCCGCGCGGCCGTGGCGCGTGCGGTACAGGCCGTCGACCAGCGCCGGATGGGCGGGATCGATGTGAAGACCGACGATGTGCACGGTGCGCGATGCCCACGTGACCGAGATCTCGACGCCGCTCAGGTAGCGCATGCCGAGCGCTTCCGCCTCGCTGCGCGCCGCCGCCTGGCCGCCGATCTCGTCGTGGTCGGTCAGCGCCCACAGGGTCACGCCGCCCGCATGCGCGCGGCGCGCGACGTCGGCAGGCGACAGCAACCCGTCGGAAACATTGGAATGGCAGTGGAGATCGGCGTTCATTGTCGGCATGGCAGGTAAGGCCTCATTCTACTGCAACGCGGCAATTGCGCCGCCCGCCTGCCCTGCCGCGGCGCCGCGCGCCTACGCGCAGAACGCCTCGATCAACGCCGCGATCTGCTCGGGCTGGTCGTGATGCACCATGTGGCCGGCATCCTCGACGAGCTTCTCGCGCCAGTCGGGGAATGCGTCGAAGCGCGCCTTGAATTCGGGTAGCGGGATGTCGCCGGCGAGATGCGCGAGCGTCGGCGAATTGACCGCCTCGATGTGCAGTACCTTCGCGCGCACCTGCTTCCAGATCGCCATCACTTCGTCGAGCCGGTACAGCAGCGGGCCCGGCATCTTGTGCGCCGGATCGGCCAGCAAGTGGTAGAGGCCGTCGTCGCCGCGTTTCGACCAGTGCGCGGCGAGAAACGCGGCGCGGCGCGGGTCGAGCCGCGGATTGGTCTTGATCAGGCGCGCCGCCACGTCGTCGAGGGACGCATACGGCCGCAGCGCGGGCGGCTCGCGCAGCTCGTCCAGCCAGCCGCGCAGCCGGCGCGGCGCCTGTTCGGCGCGGGCCGGCGCGAGCCCGAACCCTTCGAGGTCGACCACCCGGCGCACGCGTTCCGGCCGGGCGCCGGCGTACAGGCACACGACGTTCGCACCCATGCTGTGTCCGACCAGGTTGACCTCGCCGGTCGGCGCGTAGCGGTCGACGAGCGCATCGAGGTCACCGAGGTATTCGTGGAACCAGTAGTGGCCGCCGCCCTGCCGCGCGACCGGCCAGTCGGACAGCCCGAAGCCGCGCGCATCGGGCGCGATCACCTGCCAGTCGCCCGCGAGCGCATCGACGACGAACTGGAACGACGCCGCGACGTCCATCCAGCCGTGCAGCATGAACAGCGTCGGCGCATCGGGCCGGCCCCAGCGCCGCACATGCAGCTGGACGCCGCGCACCGTGACGAAATCGGAAACAGAACTCGAGGCACTCATTGCAGCCGCCAAAAAAAGAATGGTCGTTCGATTATAGCGGCGGCGCCCCGGTTCCGGCGGCCGGCAATCGAGGTACCGCTCTAGCGGCGAGGTCTTACGGAGCCTGGCAGGAAGGCGCCATGGGCCGGCTGCGCAAGCCGGCCGGCGGCCAACCCGGCCCAGCCGGACGGGATCCGGCTAATGCGCGGCGCGCCCGTCCGCCGCGTCCTGCGCGGCCAGTTCGTCGAGTTCGGCCTGCTCGAAGCCGGCATCGCGCCGCGCATCGAAATTGAACGGGCCGCGCAGCCGTGGCGCGTGGTATTGCTCGGCGAGCTGCCGATAGGTCGGCACGGGGTCGCGGCCGGCAGCATCGCACAAATGGCGGAACCAGCGGTTGCCGATCGCGACATGGCCGATTTCGTCGCGCAGGATCACGTCGAGGATCGCGGCCGACGCATCGTCGCCCGCCTGCACGAGCCGCGCGCGGATCGGCGGCGACGCGTCGAGCCCGCGGGCCTCGAGCGTCCGCGGCACGAGCGCCATTCGCGCGAGCACATCGCCCCTGGTTCGCTCGCACATCTCCCACAGCCCGTTGTGCGCGGGAAAATCGCCGTATGCGTGCCCGAATGCTGCGAGCCGGTCGGACAGCAGCGTGAAATGATAGGCCTCCTCGGCCGCGACCTTCAGCCAGTCTGCATAGAACGCGTCGGGCATGCCCGCGAAGCGCCAGACGGCGTCGAGCGCCAGGTTGATCGCATTGAATTCGATATGGGCGAGCGCGTGCAACAGCACGGCGCGCCCTTCGGGCGAGCGCATGCTGCGCCGCTCGAGCTGGCGCGGCTCGACGAGCGGCGGTCGCGCCGGGCGCCCGGGCAGATCGGCCGGTTCGCGCAGTTGCAGCGACGGCGCGATCGCGGCCTGCCCGGCCCGCAGCGCATCGTGCAGCGCGCGCACCCGCGCGGCCTTGGCCGCCGGCTCGGCAATACGCAGCGCGTCGAGCGCGACGCGACGCACACAGGCCGGCGCCTGGCCGAAAGAGGAAGACTCCATGCTCATAAACGGGGACACCTTGCGTACGCATCGCGGGAGCATCGGCACGCGACGGTTTACAATATGCGTTTGTTCCGCGGCGCCTGGCGCCGGGCAAACCGGACGCGCCATTCTACCGGCGCCCATCATCGAAGAGACAAGGAGACTCCGTGACGATCTACAAGCTGGGCGAGACGGCCCCGACGATCCACGAAAGCGTATTCGTCGCCGACACGGCGGCCATCATCGGCAAGGTCGTGCTCGAGGAAAACGCGAGCGTGTGGTTCGGCGCGACGATTCGCGGCGACAACGAGACGATTACGGTCGGCGCGGGCAGCAACGTCCAGGAAGGCGCGGTCCTGCATACCGACCCGGGCTTTCCGCTGACGATTGCCGAGAACGTGACGATCGGGCACCAGGCCATGCTGCACGGCTGCACGATCGGCGAAGGTTCGCTGATCGGGATTCAGGCGGTGGTCTTGAATGGCGCGGTCATCGGCCGCAACTGTCTGGTGGGTGCCGGCGCGGTCGTGACGGAAGGCAAGACGTTCCCGGACAACTCGCTGATTCTCGGCGCACCGGCAAAAGTCGTGCGCGAGCTGTCGGCGGAAGACGTCGCGCGGCTGCGCGCCAACGCGAAGACCTATGTCGAGCGACGCGCGCATTTCAAGGAGCAACTCGTGCGGATCGGGTGATTCGCACGGATTTCAAGGAAGAAGAGTGAGCGACCAGTTACAGAAATTCATGTTCAATGCGGCGCCCGTGCGCGGCGAGATCGTTTCGCTGCGCAACACGTGGCAGGAAGTGCTCGCCCGCCGCGACTACCCTGCCCCGGTGCGCACGGTGCTCGGCGAGATGATGGCCGCGTGCGCGCTGCTGTCCGCGAACCTGAAATTTCACGGCACCCTGATCATGCAGATCTTCGGCGACGGGCCGGTCCAGATGCTGGTCGTCCAGTGCGGGTCCGATCTGTCGATGCGGGCCACCGCGAAGTTCTCCGGCGACGCCGCGCAGACGATCGGCGACGACACGAGCTTCGCGGCGCTCGTCAACGCAAGCGGCCACGGCCGCTGCGTGATCACGCTCGATCCGGCCGACAAGCTGCCGGGCCAGCAGCCGTACCAGGGCATCGTGCCGCTGAACGGCGTCGACGGCCCGCTCGAATCGGTGTCGCAGGTACTCGAGCACTACATGCACCACTCGGAGCAGCTCGACACGCGGCTGTGGCTCGCGGCCGATCGCGACCGCGCGGTCGGCATGCTGCTGCAGAAGCTGCCTGGCGACGGCGGCATCGTGCCGCGCAACGCCGAAACCGATATCGACACGTGGGAACGCGTGTGCACGCTCGGCGGCACGCTGTCCGCGAAGGAGCTGCTCGAGGTCGAACCGGAAGTCGTGTTCCGCCGGCTGTTCTGGCAGGAAAACGTGCAGCACTTCGAACCGGCCGGCACGCGTTTCCAGTGTTCGTGCTCGCGCGAGAAGGTCGGCGCGATGCTGCGCATGCTCGGTCGTGAGGAAGTCGACAGCGTGATCGTCGAGCGCGGCCACGTCGAGATCCACTGCGAGTTCTGCAACCAGCGCTACGAATTCGATCCGGTCGACGTCGCGCAGCTGTTCGCGGCGCCCGGTGTCGAGACCGGCATCGCGCCCGCGACCGACCAGCGTCACTGAGCCGCGCGCCCGTGCCCGCCGCCGGCGCGGCACGGGCGCATAATGACGCACGAGCGCCGCACGCGCGGCTCCGGCGCCGGAGGCCCGACCTTCGGCACGAGCCGTTTTCCACGGCCGGCGCGCTGCAGGAGAAACACATGAGTCACCTCCGCCCCTTTGGCACCCTCCGCACCATCGCCCTGGCGAGCATGGCCGCCGGCACGCTCGCGCTTGCAGGCTGCGCGATGCCGCCGCCGACTTCCACGATCCTGAGCCGCCTGCCCGAGCCGGGCGCGTCGGGCGGCCAGCCGCCCGTGCTGTCGAGCGCCGAACGCAAGCGCTACGACGAGATCGACCAGCAGGTCCTGCGCGAGCAGAACAGCGCAATGGCAGCCGAAGCGGCCGCGCGCGCGTGGGCCTATTACTCGCCGCCGCCCGTGACGGTCTACAGCGGGTACTACGGCGGATGGGGCAATCGCTGGGGCACGGGCGTCAGTTACGGCTACCCGGGCTGGTGGTGGTGAGCAGCAGGCGTCGCCCGATCGATTGACGACTCACAGGAAATAAAAAAGCGCGGCATTTCCCGCGCTTTTTCAATGGGTTCGAGGTATCGCGCTCAGTGATGCGCCGCCTTGCCCTTGTCGCCGCCGTGATGCCGCGACGGCTTCGCGATCGACTGCGGATTCGGCACGACCCGCACCGGCGCCGCGGACACAGCGCCGCGCGTCGACGTATTCGACGGCGTGTTGTTCACCGGCCCCGCAGGCGCATTCGGCGACACGAACTGCACGAACACTTCGCCGTCCTTCACCATGCCCATCTCGTAGCGCGCACGCTCCTCGATCGCCGCGGTGCCGCTCTGCAGATCCTGCACTTCGCCGGCCGTGCGCTCGTTGCGCAGCTTCTCGTCCGCGTTCTTCTGAAGCTGGTCGTCGAGCTGCTGACGCAATTCATGCACCCGCAGCCAGCCGCCGTGTCCCCACCATAGGGGGTACTGAATGAGCGCCAGCAAGGCAATCAGGACGACAGTGACAAGCCGCATGTAAGAGACGCAGATATAAGAAGCGCCGCTCCGCGCACAGGCACAGAGCGGCGTCGAGATGACGAACCCGATAGTAGCGCGTTAGCGCAGGTTATAGAAAGCCGATTTGCCCGGGTAGCTCGCGATGTCGCCGAGATCTTCCTCGATGCGCAGCAGCTGGTTGTACTTCGAGATACGGTCGCTGCGCGACAGCGAACCCGTCTTGATCTGACCGGCGTTCAGGCCGACCGCGATGTCCGCGATCGTCGAATCTTCCGTTTCGCCCGAACGGTGCGAGATCACGGCCGTGTAACCCGCGCGCTTCGCCATTTCGATTGCCGCGAACGTTTCGGTCAGCGTACCGATCTGGTTGATCTTGATGAGGATCGAGTTCGCGATGCCCTTCTCGATGCCTTCCTTCAGGATGCGCGTATTGGTGACGAACAGGTCGTCGCCGACCAGCTGCACCTTCTTGCCGAGGCGGTCGGTCAGCAGCTTCCAGCCGTCCCAGTCGCTTTCGTGCATGCCGTCCTCGATCGACACGATCGGGAACTTGTCGGCGAGCGTCGCGAGGTAGTCGGTGAATTCGGCCGACGACAGTTGCAGGCCTTCGCCCGCGAGCTGGTACTTGCCGTCGTGGTAGAACTCGGATGCCGCGCAGTCGAGCGCGAGCAGCACGTCTTCGCCCGCACGGTAGCCGGCCTTCTCGATCGCCTGCAGGATCGTCGACAGGCATTCGTCGTTGCTGCCGAAGTTCGGTGCGAAACCGCCTTCGTCGCCGACGGCCGTGCTCATGCCGCGATCGCTCAGGATCTTCTTCAGCGCGTGGAACACTTCCGCGCCGCAACGCAGCGCTTCACGGAACGTCGGCTGGCTGACCGGGACGATCATGAATTCCTGGATGTCCAGGCTGTTGTTCGCGTGCGCGCCGCCGTTGACGATGTTCATCATCGGCACCGGCAGTTGCATCGCGCCCGAACCGCCGAAGTAGCGGTACAGCGGCAGGCCGGCCTCTTCGGCGGCCGCCTTCGCGACGGCCATCGACACGGCCAGCATCGCGTTCGCGCCGAGGCGCGACTTGTTGTCGGTGCCGTCCAGCTCGAGCAGCGTCTTGTCGAGGAACGCCTGTTCCGACGCGTCGAGGCCCATGATGGCTTCGGAGATTTCGGTGTTGATGTGCTCGACCGCCTTCAGCACGCCCTTGCCGTTGTAGCGGCCGGCTTCGCCGTCGCGCAGTTCGATCGCTTCACGCGAGCCGGTGGACGCGCCCGACGGCACCGCCGCGCGGCCCATCGTGCCCGATTCGAGCAGCACGTCGCATTCGACGGTGGGGTTGCCGCGCGAATCCAGAATCTCGCGGCCGATGATATCTACGATTGCACTCATGGGTTTCCTCTGAGAATGACGATGGATTCTTCAAACTGCGACGGCGTGCGTGCCGGAACCGCTTTCGCTACAGACGCGCGAAGCCGTCGCAAGGTTCATTCGATCTTTAATTGAAATCGTTTTCCAGGAACGGATTGCGCTTCACCGCCTGGTCGAGCGTGACGAGGGTCTCCAGCAACGCGCCCATCCGGTTCAGCGGCACCGCATTCGGGCCGTCCGACTTCGCCTCGGCCGGATTCGGATGCGTTTCCATGAAGAGGCCCGCGACGCCCGTCGCGACCGCCGCACGGGCGAGCACCGGCACGAATTCGCGTTGGCCGCCCGAGCTCGTGCCCTGCCCGCCCGGCAATTGCACCGAGTGGGTCGCATCGAACACGACCGGCGCGTTCGTCTCGCGCATGATCGCGAGCGAACGCATGTCCGACACGAGATTGTTGTAGCCGAACGAAACGCCGCGCTCGCACGCCATGAAACGGTCTTCCGACAGACCGGCTTCACGTGCGGCGTCGCGCGCCTTGTCGATCACGTTCTTCATGTCGTGCGGCGCGAGGAACTGGCCCTTCTTGATGTTGACGGGCTTGCCCGAGCGCGCGCACGCATGGATGAAGTCGGTCTGGCGGCACAGGAACGCCGGCGTCTGCAGCACGTCGACGACCGACGCGACCTGCTCGATCTCGTCGATCGAATGCACGTCGGTCAGCACCGGCAGGCCGAGCTGGCGCTTCACCTCGGACAGGATCCGCAGGCCCTCGTCCATTCCGAGGCCGCGAAACGACTTGCCCGAGCTGCGGTTTGCCTTGTCGTAGGACGACTTGTAGATGAACGGAACGTTCAGCTTCTCGCAGATCTCCTTCAGGCGGCCCGCCGTGTCGATCGTCATTTGCTCCGATTCGACGACGCAGGTTCCCGCGATCAGGAAGAAAGGCTGGTCGAGACCGACCTCGAAATCGCACAGCTTCATGCTTGCACTCCGCGCGCTTGCTTGTTGGCGAGCGCGGCTTCGACGAACGACTTGAACAGGGGATGGCCGTCACGCGGCGTGGACGTGAATTCCGGGTGGAACTGGACGCCGACGAACCACGGGTGCATCGAGCGCGGCAGCTCCATCATTTCCGGCAGATCCTCGCTCGGGGTACGGGCGCTGATGATAAGGCCGCCGGCTTCGAGCTGGGGCACGAAGCGGTTATTGACTTCATAACGGTGGCGATGGCGCTCGTTCACGTCCTTGCCGTAGATTTCTTCCGCCATCGTGCCCGGCTTGATCGGGCAGCGCTGCGAACCGAGGCGCATCGTGCCGCCGAGGTCGGATTCCTCGGTGCGCGTCTCGACCTTGCCTTCGCGGTCGTACCATTCGGTGATCAGCGCGACCACGCGCTCCGGCGTGTCCGGATCGAATTCCGTGCTGTTCGCCTGCTTCAGGCCGACGACATCGCGCGCGAATTCGATCACCGCGAGCTGCATGCCGAGGCAGATGCCGAGGTACGGCACCTTCGACTCGCGCGCGTAGCGAACCGCGGCGATCTTGCCTTCCGTGCCGCGACGGCCGAAACCGCCCGGCACCAGCACGGCGTCGAGATGCTTGAGGCTGTCGACACCGTTCGTCTCGAGCTCTTCCGAGTCGATGTATTCGATGTTGACCTTGGTCGACGTGTGGATCGACGCATGACGCAGCGCCTCGATCAGCGACTTGTACGACTCGGTCAGGTCGACGTACTTGCCGACCATGCCGATCGTCACTTCCTGCTTCGGGTTCTCGAGCTTCTCGACGAGCGCCGACCACATGCTCAGGTCGGCGTCCTTCGGCGACAGCTTCAGCTCTTCGCAGATGATCCGGTCGAGGCCCTGGTCGTGCAGCATCTGCGGAATCTTGTAGATGCTGTCGGCGTCCCACACCGAGATCACGGCGTCTTCGGGCACGTTCGAGAACATCGAGATCTTCTTCGATTCGTCGTCGGGGATGCGGCGATCCGCACGGCACAGCAGCACGTGCGGCAGGATGCCGATCTCGCGCAGCTTCTGCACGCTGTGCTGGGTCGGCTTCGTCTTCAGCTCGCCGGCCGTCGCGACGTACGGCACGAGCGTCAGGTGCACGAAGCACGCGCTGTTGCGGCCGAGGCGCAGGCTCATCTGGCGCGCGGCCTCGAGGAACGGCAGCGACTCGATGTCGCCGACCGTGCCGCCGATCTCGACGATCGCGACGTCCGGCTCGCCGCAGGTGGCCGATGCCGCCCCGCGCTCGATGAACGCCTGGATTTCGTTCGTGATGTGCGGAATCACCTGCACGGTCTTGCCGAGATAGTCGCCGCGGCGTTCCTTGCGGATCACCGATTCGTAGATCTGGCCGGTCGTGAAGTTGTTGGCCTTGCGCATCTTCGTGCTGATGAAGCGCTCATAGTGGCCGAGGTCGAGGTCGGTCTCCGCTCCGTCTTCCGTCACGAACACTTCGCCGTGCTGGAACGGGCTCATCGTGCCGGGGTCGACGTTGATGTAGGGATCGAGTTTGAGGAGGGTGACTTTCAGACCGCGCGATTCGAGGATCGCGGCGAGGGAAGCGGCGGCAATACCCTTGCCAAGGGAAGAAACTACGCCGCCGGTGACGAAAACATATTTGGTCATCGCTGGATGCTCGCGGGAAAAACGGATTATACCGTAAAGCCCGCCCTTCTCTCAGCAATTGACGTGATGATCGCGCCCTTTCGTGCCGACCCGCGCCGGCCGTGCGCGGCGGCGCGAACCGGCCGCCCGGTCGCGCCGCGCGCATGCGCCGACAAGCGCTCCGGCCGGCCGACGAAACGTCAGGCGCGCTTCGCGAGCGGCGCGCCGGCCTGCGAAACGCCGCCCTCGTCGGCCTTCAGCGAATTCAGCATCCGCTGCAATGCGCGGGCGGTCTCGATCGGCCGCTCCATCGGGAACAGGTGGCTGCCCTCGAGCCATTCGATGCGCCCCCGCGTCGCGCGGCGCGTCGCATCGAGCCCGACCTGCCGCACCTCGCGCGAGCGCGTGCCCGCGAGAAAGCCGAGCGGCACCGGCGCGCCGTGCGCGAGCCGCGGGCCGAGCGTGTGCGGCAGCGTCCGGTAGATCAGGTATTCGACCTGCCGGTCGAACGCGAGCGCGCGCTCGCCGTCGGCGCCGGCCTGCGGGATTCCGTAGTCGATATAGTCGGCCAGCATCCGCTCGTCCCAGCGCGCGAACGCGGGCTTCTCGCGGAAATGCCGCCAGACTTCGTCGCGGCTCGTCCAGCGCGTGCGCCGGTTGCGCGTCGCCGCGGCCGGCGACAGCCGCTCGTCGAGCCCCGCCCACTGGCTCGCGCGCAGCGCGCCGGCACGCCAGCCCGCGATGATCGGCGAATCGATCATCACGACGCCGCGCACCCACTGCGGCTTCTTCAGCGCGGCCATCAGCGACAGGTAGCCGCCGAGCGAATGGCCGACGAGCCAGACCGGGCGCTCGTAGCGGCGGCCGATGTCGTCGAGCAGTTGTTCGACGAGATGCGGCCAGTCGCGCGTCACCGGGTAGCGGCGATCGTGGCCGATCCGTTCGATGTAGCGCAGCTCGTAGTCGTCGGCCAGTTCGGCGAAGATCGTCCGGTACGTCGACGCCGGGAAGCCGTTCGCATGCGAGAAGTGGAGGATGTCCTTCAAACGCCGATGTCTCCTTTGTCGACGGGAGTTAGCGCTTTAGCGGTTACTCCCGTCCCATGCTTCGCGGACGACGGGAATCGGGCTTCAGCACTTGCTCCCGTCTTATGCTTCGTGGTCGACTGGCGTTGGCGCCTCGGCTCTCACGCCAGTCCCATGCTTCGTACTCCGTCGGCACCACGCACGGCACGCCGGCCCCGAGTTCTCTATCCTGATCGCCGGCCTTCGCGCTCACCGGTCCATCCAGTAGCGGCGCCGCTCGTCGCGATAGCGCGCGAATCCGAACCCGCCGCCGGCCGGCGCGACGTCGAACCGCACGGCGCCGTCGCGATCGGTACGCGGCAGCGGAATCCCGCGCGCCTCGTAGCGGGCCAGCACGGTCCGGTGCGGATGCCCGAAACGATTGCGATAGCCTACAGGAAATACCGCGACGCGCGGCCCGACCGAATCGAGGAAAGGCTCCATCGACGACGTGCGACTGCCGTGGTGCGGAACGACCAGGATCTGCGCGGCCAGCGCATCGCGCGCATCGGCCACCAGCCGGCGCTCGGCGCCGGCCTCGATGTCGCCCGTCAGCAGTGCCGACGTGCCGCCCGCGTCGATGCGCAGCACGCACGACTGCCCGTTCGACGAACCCGCGCTCCGGCCGCCCGGCGGCCACAACATCGTGAAGGCGACGCCGTCCCAGGTCCAGCGCTGCCCGGCCGCGCACGGCAGCCGATCGGCCACGCCGGCGGCCTGCGCGTCGCGCCACAGCCGGCTCTTCGGCGCAATGCCGGCCAGCAACTGGCGCACGTCGGCCGCCGCATAAACGGCCGCCGCGCCGCCCGCATGATCGGCATCCGCATGACTGAGCACGAGCGAATCGATCGTCGAGATGCCGCGCGCCCGCAACGCCGGCGCGACGATCCGCGTACCGGCGTGGGACGATTCCGCACCCGGGCCCGCATCGAACAGCAAGGTCCGCCGCGCGGTTTCGACCAGCACCGCCGCGCCCTGCCCCACGTCGAGCACGGTCATCCGGAAGCCGCCGGGCGGTGGCGCATCGGGCGCAGGCGCAACGAGCAGTAGCCACGTGAGCGGCGCCGCCCAGCGCAACGGCCAGCCGCGCGGCATCAGCACCCACGCGACGCCCACGCATGCGAGCGCCAGCACCGGCCAGTCGGGCATGCGCAGCCAGAACACGCCGGCCGGCCAGTCGGCCAGGTGCCCGAGCAGCGTCATCATCGGTTCGAGCGCCGCATGCGCAAGCCGGAAGGCCGCCGCATCGAGCGGCGGCGGCAACGCGATGCCGGCCAGCACGACCGGCGTCACGACCGAGCTGACCCACGGAATCGCGAACGCATTGCCGAACGGGCCCGACAGCGAAACCTGCGCGAACCACGCGGCGGTGAGCGGCGCGAGCCCGATCGTCACCGCGTACTGCACGCGCGTCGCGTCGGCGAGGCGGCGTCCGCAGCGCGTCGTCCACGCGCGCAACCGGCTCCGCCAATCGGCCGCGCCGCCTTCCATGCCGGCTTCGTCGGCTTCACGCACCGCGCGCCAGCCGGCGACGGCCAGCAAGATCACGGCGACCGCGCCGAACGACAGCCAGAAGCCGGCCGACAGCACGGCCCACGGATCGGCGAGCAGCACGCCGCCGAGCGCCGCGCACAGCACCGCGGACGTCGGCACGCTGCGGCCGGCCAGATACGCGATGCCGCCGCCCGCGATCATCCACCACGCGCGCTGCGCCGGCACGTTGAAGCCGGCGAGCGCCGCGTAGCCCGCCGCGGCGACCAACGCGGCGAGCGCGGCCGCATACGGCGCCGGCAGCACGAGCGTCGCGGCCCGCCCGCGCCAGCGCACGCGGCGCCAGACCATCGACACGAGCCAGCCGGCGAGCGCGCCGACCAGCCCGACGTGGAGACCGGAAATCGCGACCAGGTGGCTCGTGCCCGTGTTGCGCAGTACGCGCCAGTCATCCTCGCCGATGCCCGACTGCTCGCCGATCGCCAGCGCGGCGACGATGCCGCGATGCGCCGCATCGGTACCGAGCACCTCGCCGATGCGCGTGCGCAGCGCGTCGCGCACCCGGTCGATCGACGCGCGCCATCCCGAGGCGCGCGCGTCGAGCAATACCGCCCGACGCGGCGCACTGACATAGCCGATCGCACGAATGCCCGCGGCGAGCCACGCCGCCTCGCTGTCGCGCACGCCCGGATTGGCCTCGGCATGCGGACGCTTGAGACGCACGACGAAACGCCAGCGCTGGGCCGCCCGCCAATCGGGAAGCGCGTCGCGTGGCGCGGCTGCACCATACGCGCGCCACGACAACCGGATCAATGGCGGAAAACGCGCGAGCCCCGCATCGTTCGATTCGACCGCGAACAGCAGTCGCGCGCCTGTCTCGTCAACGACGGGCAGCCCGCGGATCACCCCCGTGACGACGATGTCGCGCCCTTCCCATTCAGCCGGCAGGTTGTCGCTCAGGCGCCATTCCGCTCGCGCGGCCGCATAGCCGAACCCCGCGACGCAGGCCGCGAGCGCCCACAGCATCCATCCGCATGCAACGACCGCACGCGTGCGCCTTCGACGCACGCACCACGCGCCCAGCACCGCGCAGCCCGCGAGCACGGCTGCTCCGACCGTCCATGCGACCGCCCCCGGCAACGCCGCCTGCCGCTGCAGCACGACGACGCCGAGCGCGAACGCGATCCACCCCACGCGCATTCCGCCTCCTCGTCGACCCGGCGCCACCCTGCCAACAAGGTGCCTTCCGGCAACGATTATGCGGACGAAAGTGCGAGTCGCGGCAGCGCGGCGAGCGCGTTAGCCGAAGTGCAGACGGCCAATTCGCCAGTATCGAGGCCGCGCAATTCGGCGAGCACGACGCCGATGCGCGGCACCTGGTCGGGCGTATTGCGGGATTTGTATGCCCATTCGGGCGCGATGTCGGGCGCGTCGGTCTCGACGACGAGCGCGTCGAGCGGCAACTCGGTGGCGAGCCGGCGAATCTGCCGCGCGCGCGTGAAGGTCACGTTGCCGCCGAAGCCGAGATGCAGTCCCTGCGCCAGATACGCTTCGGCCTGCTGGAAACTGCCGTTGAACGCATGCGCGATGCCACGCCGCACGCCGAAACGGCGCAGCCCGGCCAGCACGCGGTCCTGCGACTTGCGCACGTGGCACAACACCGGCAAGTCGAATTCCCGCGCCAGCCTGAGCTGCCCCTGGTAGAAGAACTGCTGCCGGTCTTCGTCGAGCCCCGGCACGAAATAGTCGAGCCCGATCTCGCCGATCGCGACGAAACGCGGATCGTCGAGGCTCGCCTCGATCTCCATGCGCAGTCGATCGAGGTCGGCATCGCGCGCCTGCGGCGTGTACATCGGATGAATGCCGAGCGCATAGACGGCGCCCGGCGTGCGCTGCGCGAGTTCGCGCACCGTCGTGAAGTTGTCGCGCCCGATGCTCGGGATCACGATGCGCGACACGCCGGCCGCGCGCGCAGCCTGCGCGACCGCGTCGCGGTCGGCGTCGAACTCGGCGGCATCGAGATGGCAGTGCGTGTCGATCCACATGGCAGCAGTCCCGCGCCCTTGCGCCGTGCCGGACGAACCGGCGGCCGGCCCAAAAGGCGCTGCTTTTTTACACCGGCAGCGCCGGCTCCTCGTGCAGCACGCCGTCGCGCAACCGCATGATGCGGTCGCAGCGCGCGGCGAGATCGGGATCGTGCGTGACGATCACGAAACTCGTTTCGAGCGTCTCGGACAGTTCGAGCATCAGGTTGAACACCGTGTCGGCCGTCGTGCCGTCGAGGTTGCCGGTCGGCTCGTCGGCGAGCACGCACGCGGGCTTCGTGACCAGCGCGCGCGCGATCGCGACGCGCTGCCGCTCGCCGCCCGACAGCTCGCCCGGCCGGTGCTTCGCACGCGGGCCGAGACCGACGCGTTCGAGCATCGCCTGTGCCTGCGCGCGCGCGTCCTCGGTCGTCATCCGGCGGATGCGCAGCGGCATCGCGACGTTGTCCAGCGCGGTGAACTCGGGCAGCAGGTGATGGAACTGGTAGACGAAGCCGAGCGCGCGGTTGCGCAGCTCGTTGCGCTCGCGCTCGGCGAGCTGCGTAAACGGCTTGCCGAGCAGCGACACTTCGCCGGCGCTCGGCTCGTCGAGCCCGCCCAGCACGTGCAGCAGCGTGCTCTTGCCGGAGCCCGACGCGCCGACGACCGCGAGCTTCTCGCCGCGCCGCACCGTCAGCTCGGTGTTGTTGAGCACCTGCACGTTGAAGCCGCCCTGCACGAACGCCTTCGTGATCCCGCGCGCCTGAAGCACGTATTCCTGCATACCTGCCGAATCCTGTCTGTTGTGTTGTCGTGAATCCGCGAATGCGGTCGCGCGGTCATTCATAGCGGAGCGCCTCCGCCGGCTTCACCTTCGCGCCGCGCCAGCTCGGATAGAGCGTCGCGACGGCCGACAGCGCGAACGCGATCAGCCCGATCCGGATCACGTCGCTCGCGACGAGTTCGGACGGCAGCTCGCTGATGAAGTACACCGACGGCGGCAGGAACTGCACGCCGAACAGGTGCTCGATCATCGGAATCAGCCACGGGATGCTCCACGCGATCAGGCAACCGAGCGCGACGCCGGACGCCGTGCCGACGAAGCCGATCGTCACGCCCTGCACGACGAAGATCTTCATGATCGACCCCGGCTGCGCGCCGAGCGTGCGCAGGATCGCGATGTCGGCCTGCTTGTTGGTCACGGTCATCACGAGCGACGACACGAGGTTGAACGCGGCCACCGCGATGATCAGCGTGAGGATGATGAACATCATCCGCTTCTCGATCTGCACGGCCGAGAACCACGTCTTGTTCTGCTGGGTCCAGTCGCGGATGTACAGGCTGCCCGACAGCGTATGCGACAGCTCGACCGCGACCTGCGGCGCCTTCTGCATGTCGGTGAGCCGCAATCGCACGCCGGTCGGCGCGCTCATCCGGAACAGCGCCTCGGCGTCGCGGATGTTGATCATCGCGAGCGTGCTGTCGTATTCGTAGTGGCCCGATTCGAACACGCCGACGACCGTGAACTGCTTCAGCCGCGGCATCATGCCGGCCGGCGTGATCGAGCCTTCGGGCGCGACGAGCGTGACCTTGTCGCCGACCGTCACGCCGAGGTTGCCGGCGAGCGCGTCGCCGAGCACGATGCCGAACTGGCCCGGCACGAGCGCGCCGAGCTGGCCGGCCTTCATGTCCTTGCCGATGTCGGACACCTGCGGCTCGAGCGACGGCTCGACGCCGCGCAGCATCACGCCGCTCACCGCGTCCTGGCGCGTGAGCAGCGCCTGCGCGTCGACGTACGGCGCCGCGCCGATCACCGACGGATTGCGGCGCGCTTCCTGCGCGGTCAGTTGCCAGTCGGGCATCGAGCCCGTCGGCGAGAACACCTCGACGTGCGCGAGCACCGACAGCATGCGGTCGCGCACTTCCTTCTGGAAGCCGTTCATCACCGACAGCACGACGATCAGCGCCGCGACGCCGAGCGCGATCCCGAGCATCGAGACGAGCGCGATGAAGGAAATGAAGCCGTTGCCGGTCGTGCGTTTGCCGGCGCGCGTGTAGCGCCAGCCGATCTGCCATTCGTACGGAAGTTTCAAGCGAATCCTTTCTGCTGGTTACGGCGGGAGGCGCGCCGCGGCCGGACCGCCGCCGGGTGGCGGCCGGCAGCCCGGGCACGGTCGAAAAACGGCCGCCGGACGCGATCGGGCCGTCAGCCGGCCCGATCACGCGCGCAGTTTGCCATACAATGCGCACCATCATGCACGACCGACGCCTCCATTTTCTCGTCCCGTTCGCGCTGCCGTCGGCGGCCGATGCGGCCTCGTCCCTGCACACGCTGGACAGCCCCGCGCTCCAGAAGTTGCTCGCCCGCGCGAGCCTCGTCGAGCGCGTGGCCGGCGAGGACTTCCAGCGCACGCTGCCGCACGAGCGCTGGCTGGCGAGCCGGTTCGGCGCCACCCACGGCAACGCCGCGGACGAAGCGCCGCTCGCGCCCTACATGCTGCTGGCCGATGGCGGCGATCCCGGCACGCACGCATGGGCGTGCGTCGAGCCCGTGCACGTCGAAATCGCGCACGATCACCTGGTGCTCGTCGATCCGGCGGCCCTCGCGCTCGACGACGGCGACGCGGCCGCGCTGCTCGCGGTCGCGCGGCCGCTGATCGAGGAGCTCGGCGTGCGGCTCGAAGCGCCGAACCCGGCGCGCTGGTATCTGTCGAGCGACCAGCTCGCTCGCCTCGCCGGCGCCGCGCCGCTGCGCGCCAGCGGCCGCAACATCGAGATCTGGCTGCCGCACGAGGCGCATACGGGCGAGCGCTCGCGGATGTGGATGAAACTGCAGAACGAAGTGCAGATGGCGTGGTTCCAGCATCCGGTCAACGAAGCCCGCGAGGCGCGTGGGCTGCCGGCCGTCAATTCGATCTGGTTCCATGCGCAAGGCACGCTGAAGCCGGTCGGCAAGCCGTTCGCGCGCGTGCTGTCCGCGTCGCCCGCCGCGCTCGGCCTCGCACGCGCCGCGCAAACCGAAGCCGCCCGCCCGCCCGCGACGTTCGGCGCGCTGCGGGCCACTGATGGCGCGACGCTCGTCGAGCTGCCGGCGCTGACCACCCCGTTCATCGAGCAGGACTGGGCGCGCTGGCACGACGGGCTCGCCGCGCTCGAGCGCGACTGGTTCGCGCCGGCGCTCGCCGCGCTGCGGAACGGCGAGCTGGCGGCCGTCGATGTCACGCTGTGCGGCGACACGAGCTCCGTGACGCTGCACGCGACGCGCGGCGACCTGCGCAAGTTCTGGCGCCGCCGCGCGCTCGCCTCCCTGTTCGAATAACCAGCAGACCCCGAATGACCCGGATCGTTACCCGCCCCGTCGCGCCCGCCGACGCCGAAGCGCTTGCGCGCCACGGTCTGCACCCCGTCCTCGCGCGCCTGTACGCGTCGCGCGGCGTGCAGTCGCCCGTCGACATCGAGACCGCGCTCGCGCGCCTCGTTCCGCCCACCGAGCTGAAAGGCTGCGCCGATGCGGCGGTGCTGCTCGCCGACGCGATCGCCGACAAGCGGCGCCTGCTGGTCGTCGCCGACTACGACTGCGACGGCGCGACCGCCTGCGCGGTCGCGGTGCGCGGCCTGCGGATGTTCGGCGCGCAGATCGACTACCTGGTGCCGAACCGCTTCGAATACGGCTACGGCCTCACGCCCGAGATCGTCGAACTCGCGGCCGCGCGCCAACCCGACCTGCTGATCACCGTCGACAACGGGATCGCGAGCGTCGCCGGCGTCGAAGCCGCGAACGCGCGCGGCATCGACGTGCTCGTGACCGACCACCACCTGCCGGGCGACGCGCTGCCCGCCGCGCGCGCGATCGTCAACCCGAATCAGCCCGGCTGCGCGTTCCCGAGCAAGCACCTCGCCGGCGTCGGCGTAATGTTCTACGTGCTGCTCGCGCTGCGCGCCGAGCTGCGCCGCCGCGGCGCGTTCGCGAGCAAGGAAGCCGAGCCGCGCCTCGACGGCCTGCTCGACCTCGTCGCGCTCGGCACCGTCGCCGACGTCGTGCGGCTCGACGGCAACAACCGCGTGCTGGTCGCGCAGGGGCTGCAGCGCATCCGCAACGGCCGCATGCAGCCGGGCATCGCCGCGCTGTTCCGCGCCGCCGGGCGCGAAGCGCGCACCGCGTCGGGCTTCGACCTCGGCTTCGGCCTCGGCCCGCGCCTGAACGCCGCCGGGCGGCTATCCGACATGTCGCTCGGCATCGAATGCCTGATCACCGACGACATCGGCCGCGCGTGGGATCTCGCGCAACAGCTCGACGTGATGAACCGCGAGCGCCGCGAAATCGAGGCCGGCATGCAGCAGCAGGCGCTCGCCGATCTCGCCGACGTCGATCCGGCCGACGCATGCACGATCACGCTGTTCAATCCCGCGTGGCACCAGGGCGTGATCGGCATCGTCGCCGGCCGGCTCAAGGAGAAATTCCACCGCCCGTCGTTCACGTTCGCGCACGCCGACGACGAAGGCCGGCGGGTCAAGGGGTCGGGACGGTCGATTGCCGGCTTCCACCTGCGCGACGCGCTCGACCTCGTGTCGAAACGCGAACCGGACCTGATCGTCGCGTTCGGCGGCCACGCGATGGCGGCCGGTCTCACGCTCGACACCGACAACGTGCCGCGCTTCGCGGCCGCGTTCGAGGCCGTCGCGCGCGAATGGCTGTCCGACGACGCGCTCGCCCGCGTGATCGAGACCGACGGCGAACTCGAGGACGCGTACTTCACGCCGCAGTTCGTCGGCCTGCTCGACGAAGCCGTGTGGGGGCAAGGGTTTCCGGCCCCGCTTTTCTCGGGCGAATTCGACGTCGTGTCGCAGTCGCTCGTGAAGGAAAAGCACCTGAAGCTGCAGCTGGCGCGCGGCCGTCAGCGCTTCAACGCGATCTGGTTCAACCACACCGAGCCGCTGCCGGCGAGCGCGCTGGTCGCGTACCGGCTCGTCGCCGATACGTGGAACGGCGTCACGCGCGTGCAGCTGATCGTCGAACACGCGGCCGGCTGAGCGGGCCGACCGTCCGCCACCGCGCCGCCGCACGCGTGCGCGCCGCGCCGGACGGGGCCGTCGACACGCGTGCGAGCACCGTTTGCGTCACCGGGCAACCCCGCCGATCGGCTATAATTCCGCTTTTTTACGAAGCCGGAACAGCGAACGATCATGGAAGCGGAACGTCTCAACGCGATCGAAAGCTCCCTGCTCGACCTGCGCAATCGCGCGGGCGAGCTTCGGGGGTATCTTTGACTACGACGCCAAAGCTGCGCGTCTGACCGAAGTCAACAAGGAACTCGAAGACCCGAACGTCTGGAACGATTCGAAGAACGCCCAGGCGCTCGGCCGCGAGAAGAAGCTGCTCGAAGGCGTCGTCACGACGCTCACCGCGCTCGATAGCGACCTGCGCGACGCGCTCGACCTGTTCGAGCTGGCGCGCGAGGAAGGCGACGAGGACACGCTTCTCGCGTCGGAAGAAGACGCCGCGAAGCTCGAAGCGCGCGTCGGCGACATCGAGTTCCGCCGGATGTTCTCGAACCCGGCCGATCCGAACAACTGCTTCATCGATATCCAGGCCGGCGCCGGCGGCACCGAGGCATGCGACTGGGCGTCGATGCTGCTGCGCCAGTACCTGCGCTACTGCGAGCGCAAGGGCTTCAAGGCCGAAGTGCTCGAAGAGTCCGACGGCGACGTCGCCGGCATCAAGAACGCGACGGTCAAGGTCACGGGCGAATACGCGTACGGCTTCCTGCGCACCGAAACGGGCATCCACCGCCTCGTGCGCAAGTCGCCGTTCGACTCGTCGGGCGGTCGCCACACGTCGTTCTCGTCGGTGTTCGTCTATCCGGAAATCGACGACTCGATCGAAGTCGAGATCAACCCGGCCGACCTGCGCATCGACACGTACCGCGCGTCGGGCGCGGGTGGCCAGCACATCAACAAGACCGACTCCGCGGTGCGGATCACGCACATGCCGACCGGCATCGTCGTGCAGTGCCAGAACGACCGCTCGCAGCACCGCAACCGCGCCGAAGCGATGGCGATGCTGAAATCGCGCCTGTACGAAGTCGAAATGCGCAAGCGCCAGGCCGAGCAGGACAAGCTCGAATCGAGCAAGACCGATGTGGGCTGGGGCCACCAGATCCGCTCGTACGTGCTCGACCAGAGCCGCGTGAAGGACCTGCGCACGAACGTCGAAATGAGCAACACGCGGGCGGTGCTCGACGGCGATCTCGACGACTTCATCAGCGCGAGCCTCAAACAGGGCGTGTAAGCGCCGCGGCGCGGCCGGCCCGCGCCGCCCTTTCCGTTTGCGTTGCCGCACCCCACTCCGAATTCCGACCATCATGACCGAACCGACCCAAACGCAGCCCGCCGTCACGGCGGACGAAAACCAGATCATCGCCGAGCGCCGCGAGAAGCTGCGCGCGTTGCGCGAGCAAGGCGTCGCCTACCCGAACGACTTCCGCCCCGAGCACCACGCAGCCGACCTGCAGGCGAAATTCGCCGATTCGGACAAGGCCGCGCTCGAAGCGAACCCGGTCGAGGTGTCGGTCGCCGGCCGCATGATGCTCAAGCGCGTGATGGGCAAGGCGAGCTTCGCGACGGTGCAGGACGGCTCGGGCCAGATCCAGTTCTTCGTGACGCCGAACGACGTCGGCGCCGAGACCTACGACGCGTTCAAGAAGTGGGACCTCGGCGACATCGTCGCCGCGCGCGGCGTGCTGTTCCGCACCAACAAGGGCGAGCTGTCGGTCCAGTGCAAGGAGCTGCGCCTGCTGTCGAAGGCGCTGCGGCCGCTGCCGGACAAGTTCCACGGCCTGTCCGACCAGGAAATGCGCTATCGCCAGCGCTACGTCGACCTGATCGTCACGCCGGAAACGCGCGACACGTTCCGCGCCCGCACGAAGACGATCGCGTCGATCCGCAAGTTCATGGACAACGCCGACTTCATGGAAGTCGAGACGCCCATGCTGCACCCGATCCCGGGCGGCGCGGCCGCGAAGCCATTCGTCACGCATCACAATGCGCTCGACATGCAGATGTTCCTGCGTATCGCGCCGGAGCTGTACCTGAAGCGCCTGATCGTCGGCGGTTTCGAGCGAGTGTTCGAGATCAACCGCAATTTCCGGAATGAAGGCGTGTCGCCGCGTCACAACCCGGAATTCACGATGATGGAGTTCTACGCCGCGTACACCGACTACCGCTGGCTGATGGACTTCACCGAGCAACTGATCCGCCAGGCGGCGATCGATGCGCTCGGCACCGCGACGATCCAGTACCAGGGCCGCGAGCTCGACCTCGCGAAGCCGTTCCATCGCCTGACGATCACGCAGGCGATCCAGAAGTACGCACCGGACTACACCGACGGCCAGCTGTCGGACGACGCGTTCCTGCGCACCGAGCTGAAGCGCTTCGGCGTCGACGTGTCGCAGCCGGCGTTCCTGAACGCCGGCATCGGCGCGCTGCAGCTCGCGCTGTTCGAGGAAACGGCCGAAGCGCAGCTGTGGGAACCGACGTTCATCATCGACTACCCGGTCGAGGTGTCGCCGCTCGCACGCGCATCGGATACGGTGCCGGGCATCACCGAGCGTTTCGAGCTGTTCATGACCGGCCGCGAGATCGCGAACGGCTTCTCGGAGCTGAACGATCCGGAAGACCAGGCCGCGCGCTTCAAGAAGCAGGTCGAGCAGAAGGATGCGGGCGACGAGGAAGCGATGTTCTTCGACGCCGACTACATCCGCGCGCTCGAATACGGGATGCCCCCGACCGGCGGCTGCGGGATCGGCATCGACCGTCTCGTGATGCTGCTGACCGACAGCCCGACGATCCGCGACGTGCTGCTGTTCCCGCATCTGCGCCGCGAAGACTGACGGCCGCGACCGCGTGTGCGCCGCGCCCCGTGGCGCGCACGCGTCGGCTTTGTAACGACGCGTAAATCCCGCCAGCCGGCGTCTGCCGGCCCTCGATCCTTCCCCGTTTTATTCCCTCGTCGCGACGCGCTTCTCCGGGTTTTCCCGGAAACGGCCGCCAATGCCCCGCTGCAATTCGTTACACCTTGATACGGCGCGCCGTCTGGCGGTGGACGACACTCCTTTTGCGTCACCACGCATGACCACGGGACCAGAACGAGGCGCAGGAACGCCAAGTCTGCTCGCTCCCGAGCGTGGGATCCTGCTCCGGTGCAGCGCGCCGATCCGGATCGACCTTGGAGAAGAAAATGGACAACCAGACTCAGACCACGCCGCAAAAGCAACGCCTCCACCCGCTCATCGCCACCGCGGCGGGCGCCGTCATCGTCGCCAGCCTCGCGGCGACGGCAGCGATCACGGGCGTCTTCCCGAAAGCCACCAGCAGCAACGAACAGAACGGCCAGACCCAGGCCGCGCTGATCGCGTCGCAGCCGGCCGTCGATACGGCCGCGGCCGCCAGCGCCGCGCTGGCCGCGCAAGCGCAGCGGCAGGCCGCGGAGCAAGCCGCCGCGCAGCAGAAGGCCGCCGTCGCGCAGGCCGAGCCGAAGCCCGCGCCGCGCCCGGCTGCGCCGCACCGCCGTCACACGACCGCCCCGCAACCGCCGCAATACGCGCAGCAGCCGTCGGCGCCTGCGCAAACCTACTGCCAGAGTTGCGGCACGGTCGTGTCGATCACGCAGATGCGCACGCCGGGCCAGAGCTCGGGGATCGGCGCCGTGGGCGGCGCGGCGGCCGGCGGCCTGCTCGGCAACCAGTTCGGCCACGGCAACGGCCGCACCGCGATGACGATCATCGGCGCGCTGGGCGGTGGCCTCGCCGGCAACCAGGTCGAGAAGCAGGTTCGCGCGGAAACCGACTATCAGGTGCAAGTGCAGATGGAAAGCGGCGCGACCCGCACGTTCACGTACCGCAACCCGCCGCCGTTCGGCCAGGGTCAGCGCGTGCGGATCGAGAACGGCACGCTGGTCGGCGCTTGAAGCGGATCATGTAGTGCCAGCGCCCCTGCCCGCCCGTCGTGTGCGGGCTCGCCGAAAACGCAAACGGCTCGTGAGCAAACGCTCACGAGCCGTTTTTCATGGGCGCGGCGTAACCATTGCCGCGCACGCGCTGGCCGGTCGGTCAGTCCTCGTCGTCGAAATCCGATTCGTCGATCCAGTGTGCCTGGATCGCCTCGAGGATCTTCTCGCCCGAGTGCGTCGGATCGTCGTCGAAGCCGTCGAGCTCGAGCACCCACTGGCGCAGGTCGACGAAGTTGATCCGCTGCGGGTCGATGTCGGGGTGCTTGTCCGCCAGCGCAATGGCTATTTCACGCGAATCGGTCCATTTCATCGCCTGCCTCCGGTTTCGGTCAGTGGTTTTCCTTCGCGTGGTTGATCGAGTACTTCGGGATCTCGACCACCAGGTCCGAATCTTCCTTCACGATCGCCTGGCACGACAGGCGCGACGTCGGCTCGAGGCCCCACGCCTTGTCCAGCAGATCGTCCTCGTCCTCCTCGGACGGCGTCAGATCGTTGAAGCCCTCGCGGATCACCACGTGGCACGTCGTGCATGCGCACGACTTCTCGCATGCATGCTCGATCTCGATCCCGTGATCGAGCAGGTTGTCGCAGATACTCTTGCCGGGCGTCGCGTCGATCACTGCGCCATCCGGGCACAGTTCGACGTGAGGCAGCACCACCAGTTGAGGCATGTCCGTTCCGTCAGTCAGGGTGCGGCGCGACGCGCCGCACGGTTCATCATCGCGCAGGCCGTTGCCGGCCGATGCGCGGTTCGTGGATTCAGATCTCGTCGAGCCGGCGGCCCGACAGCGCGCGCTTGATGCTCTTGTCCATCCGGCGCGCCGCGAATTCGTCGGTGCCGTCGGCCAGCGCCTTGGTCGCCGCTTCGATCGCATTCGTATCGTCGCCCTGCGCGACCGCGCGCAAGGCATCGGCCAGCGCGTCGACCTGCGCGCGCTCGTCGGCATCGAGCAGTTCGCCGTCGGCCGCCAGCGCGGCCTGCGTCGCCTCGAGCATCCGCTGGGCCTCGACCTGCGCTTCGCGCAGCGCGCGGGCGCGCATGTCGATTTCAGCGGTCTTGAAGCTGTCTTCCAGCATCTTCGCGATGTCGTCATCGGCGAGGCCGTACGACGGCTTCACGACGACCGATGCCTCGACGCCCGACTGCTGCTCGCGTGCAAATACCGACAACAGGCCGTCCGCGTCGACCTGATAGGTCACGCGAATGCGCGCGGCGCCCGCCGTCATCGGCGGAATGCCGCGCAGCTCGAAGCGCGCGAGCGACCGGCAGTCGGCCACGAGCTCGCGCTCGCCCTGCACGACGTGGATCGCCATCGCGGTCTGGCCGTCCTTGAAGGTCGTGAATTCCTGCGCACGCGCGATCGGAATCGTCGAGTTGCGCGGAATGATCTTCTCGACGAGGCCGCCCATCGTCTCGACGCCGAGCGACAGCGGAATCACGTCGAGCAGCAACCAGTCGTCGCCGGTGCCGCGATTGCCCGCGAGCAGATCGGCCTGGATCGCCGCGCCGAGCGCGACGACCTGGTCCGGATCGAGGTTCACGAGCGGCGGCTGGCCGAAATACTTCGCGACCGCGTCGCGGATCACCGGCATGCGCGTCGCGCCGCCGACGAGCACGACGCCCTTGATGTCGGTCGGCGTGACCTGCGCATCGCGCAGCGCCTTGCGGGTCGGCGTGAGCGTGCGCTGCACGAGCGGCTCGACGACCGATGCGAACGTGTCGTGCGAAATCGTCTGCGCCAGGTGCGCGCCACTCGACAGCGTTACGTCGAGCGCCGCTTCGGGCGCCGACGACAGCGCTTCCTTCAGCACGCGCACGCGATCGAGCAGCAGGCGCACGTCTTCGGGCGCGAGCGTCTTCGCGTCGATACCGGCCTGCGCGAGCACATGGTCGAACAGCACGTGGTCGAAATCGTCGCCGCCGAGCGCGGAATCGCCGCCCGCGGCCAGCACCTCGAACACGCCCTTCGTCAGCTTCAGGATCGACAGGTCGAACGTGCCGCCGCCGAGATCGTATACCGCGTAAAGACCTTCGGCCGCGTTGTCGAGACCGTAGGCAATCGCCGCGGCAGTCGGTTCGTTCAGCAGGCGCAGCACGTTGAGGCCCGCGAGACGCGCGGCATCCTTGGTCGCCTGGCGCTGCGCATCGTCGAAATACGCGGGCACCGTGATCACCGCACCGACCAGCTCGTCGCCGAGCGTGTCTTCCGCGCGATAACGCAGCGTCGCGAGAATCTCGGCCGACACCTCCACCGGGCTCTTCACACCGTCGATCGTGCGGATCTGTACCATGCCCGGCGCATCGACGAATTCGTACGGCGCGTTCGCCGCGCCTTCGACCTCGGCCTTGCCGCGGCCCATGAAGCGCTTGACCGACACGATCGTGTTGCGCGGATCGGTCGCGGCTTGCTCCTTCGCTTCGTGGCCGATGCGGCGGCCGCCCTTCTCGAGATAACGGACCACGGACGGCAGCAGCACGCGGCCCGCTTCGTCCGGCAGTACTTCAGGCACGCTGTTGCGCACGGCGGCGACGAGCGAGTTCGTCGTGCCGAGATCGATCCCGACGGCGAGTCGCCGCTGGTGCGGCGCCGGCGCCATGCCCGGTTCGGAAATTTGCAGTAAAGCCATCTTGGTTCGTTCGGGCGCTCGGCCCGTTTGCTGCGCGTGCCGCAAGGCACGCGGTTAAGTTTCGAGGCGCTCGATCTGCGCGCCCACTTCCGACGCGACCCGTTCGATGAACATCAGCTGACGCACGGCTTCCGCGGCGGCCTGGTCGGCGCCGCTGTCGAGCAGCGTGCCGAGGCGCTCGACGCGCATGCGCTTCTCGTCGCGCAACTCGGCGAGCAACGCATCGAGCGCGTCGACGTTGCGGGCGGCCGCGGCATCCTCGATGCCCTCGCGCCACTCCATCTGCTGCATCAGGAACGCAGGCTCCATCGCCGTGTTGTTTTCCGCGCCGATGTCGACGCCGCGCAGCGACAGCAGATAGGACGCGCGCTTCAGCGGATCGCGCAGCGTGCGGTACGCCTCGTTCGCGCGGGTGGCCCATTGCATCGCGATACGCTTTTGCGCGTCGCCGGCCGCCGCGAAGCGGTCCGGATGCACCTGCGTCTGCACCGTCCGGTAGGCGGCGTCGAGCGCCGTCTCGTCGAGCGCGAATTGCGCCGGCAGGTGAAACAGGTCGAAATGGCTGTCTTTCAGCGAAACCATCGTCGCGTTCAATTCCGGTTCGTCGCGCGGCAAACGCCGCACATTAAAAAGGCGGCCCGTGCCGCCTCTTGCCCGCATCGCGCGGAGCGCGCCGCGTCACACGCGGAACGATTCCCCGCACCCGCACTCGTCCTTCACGTTCGGGTTGTTGAACTTGAACCCTTCGTTCAGGCCTTCGCGGGCGAAGTCGAGCTCGGTGCCGTCGATATAGGCGAGGCTCTTCGGGTCAACGATGACCTTCACGCCATGGCTCTCGAACACCTGATCCTCGGGCGCCAGCTCGTCGACATACTCGAGCTTGTACGCGAGTCCCGAGCACCCGGTCGTGCGAACGCCAAGCCGCAGGCCCATACCCTTACCGCGACGGACGAGGTATTTCTGCACGTGCTGTGCTGCTTTTTCGGTCAGTGTAATTGCCATGATGTCCTTGCCGCGGCGCCCCACCCGGAGGCACCGCGTTTCCTTCCCTAGCCGCTCGGTGCCGCTCAGGCTGCTGCCTGATCGCCTTCCTTGGTGTCGTGGCGCTTCTTGTAGTCGGCCACGGCTGCCTTGATCGCGTCTTCCGCGAGGATCGAGCAGTGAATCTTCACCGGCGGCAGCGCGAGTTCCTCGGCGATCTGCGTGTTCTTGATCGACAGTGCCTCGTCGAGCGTCTTGCCCTTCACCCATTCGGTGACGAGCGAGCTCGATGCGATCGCCGAACCGCAACCGTAAGTCTTGAACTTCGCGTCTTCGATCACGCCGTCCGCGCCGACGCGGATCTGCAGCTTCATCACGTCGCCGCAAGCCGGCGCGCCGACCATGCCCGTGCCGACCGTGTCGTCGTCCTTCGCGAACGAACCGACGTTGCGCGGGTTTTCGTAGTGATCCAGAACCTTGTTGCTGTAAGACATGACTCAGACTCCTTGACTCGTTACGTCTGCGTGCGTCAATCCGCCCGCGGTTGCATTCAATGCGGTATCAGTGTGCGGCCCATTCGATCGTCGACAGATCGATGCCTTCCTGGTGCATTTCCCAGAGCGGCGACAGTTCGCGCAGCTTCGCGATCTTGCTGTTCAGCAGATCGATCACGAAGTCGACTTCCTGCTCCGTCGTGAAGCGGCCGACCGTGAAGCGGATCGAGCTGTGCGCGAGTTCGTCGTTGCGGCCGAGCGCCCGCAGCACGTACGACGGCTCCAGCGACGCCGACGTGCACGCGGAGCCCGACGACACCGCGACGTCCTTGATCGCCATGATCAGCGACTCGCCTTCGACGAAGTTGAAGCTGATGTTCAGGTTGTGCGGGACACGGTGATCCATGTCGCCGTTCACGTAGGTTTCCTCGATCTGCGACAGGCCGCGCAGCAGCTTGTCGCGCAGCATGCGGATGCGCTCGTTCTCGGTCGCCATTTCCTCGCGGGCGATACGGAACGCTTCGCCCATGCCGACGATCTGGTGCGTCGGCAGCGTGCCCGAACGCATGCCGCGTTCGTGGCCGCCGCCGTGCATCTGCGCCTCGATGCGCACGCGCGGCTTGCGACGCACGTACAGCGCACCGATGCCCTTCGGGCCGTAGGTCTTGTGGGCCGAGAACGACATCAGGTCGACCTTCAGCTTCGCGAGATCGATCGCAACCTTGCCGGTCGACTGCGCGGCATCAACGTGGAACACGATGCCCTTCTCGCGGCAGATCTCGCCGATCGTCTCGATGTCCTGGATCACGCCGATCTCGTTGTTCACGTGCATCACCGACACGAGGATCGTGTCCGGGCGCAGCGCGGCCTTGAACACGTCGAGATCGATCAGGCCGTCATCCTTCACGTCGAGGTAGGTGACTTCGAAACCGTCGCGCTCGAGCTCGCGGCACGTATCGAGCACGGCCTTGTGCTCGGTCTTCACCGTGATGATGTGCTTGCCCTTGCCCTTGTAGAAGTTCGCGGCGCCCTTGATCGCGAGGTTGTCCGACTCGGTGGCGCCGGACGTCCAGATGATCTCGCGCGGATCCGCATTCACGAGCGCGGCCACTTGCTCGCGTGCTTCCTCGACCGCACGCTCCGCGTCCCAGCCATAGGCGTGGCTGCGCGACGCCGGGTTGCCGAACTGCTCGCGCAGGTACGGCACCATCTTGTCGACCACGCGCGGATCGACCGGCGTCGTCGCGCTGTAATCCATATAGATGGGCAGGTGGAGAGTCTCTTGGGTCATCTGTCGCTCCGGGTATTCTGTGCAGGGACTATGTGCGTTATGGGGTATGGCGGGCGCCTTCGCGCTCACGAACTCGCGATGTTGAACACCGAATTGGGGCCGAGCGGCATCGTGCGCGCGGGCTCGGCCGGTGCGGCGACGGGCTCGGGCGCGCGACGATCGCGCAGCACCGCGGGGGCGCCCTCGCGTGCGCGCTGCTGATCGACGAGATCCTGCAGCGACACCGAATCGAGGTATTCGACCATCTTCTGGTTCAGCGTCGACCACAGCTCGTGCGTCATGCAATGGCCGTCGGGCTGCTTCGAGCCGTCGCACGTGCCTTTGCCGCCGCACTGCGTGGCGTCGAGCGGTTCATCGACCGCGATGATGATGTCGGCAACGGTGACGTCCTGCGCGCGACGCGCGAGGTTGTAGCCGCCGCCCGGGCCGCGCACGGATTCGACGATTTCATGCCTGCGCAGCTTGCCGAACAGCTGTTCGAGATACGAGAGCGAAATCCGCTGGCGCTGGCTGATGCCTGCAAGCGTCACCGGGCCCTGCTCCTGGCGCAGTGCCAAGTCAATCATCGCCGTGACGGCGAAACGGCCTTTGGTGGTGAGTCTCATGGTGTCTAGGGGACTGCAATCTTGACGATTTTGGTCAAGTATAAATATTTGACGTTTTTAGTCAAGTATCCATGTCTTTGAAAGGGTATTCGCAGACCGCTGAATACCGTGCGATCAGCGCGCCGTGCGGGCCCGGAGCGTCTCCAGCAGGCCCGCGCACGCGCGCTCGACCTGGTCGAGCACCTGTTCGAAGCCCTGCGCACCGCCGAAATACGGATCGGCCACTTCGGTTTCGGTCGCGCCCGGCGCGAACTCCATCAGCAGACGCACCTTGTCGCGATGCTGCGGCGGACAACGGCGGCGCAGTTCGGCGAGATTCGCCTCGTCCATCGCGAGCAGCAGATCGAACCGCTCGAAATCCGCCGCGCTCACCTGCCGCGCGCGCAGCGCCGACAGATCGTAGCCGCGGCTCCGGGCGGCCGCCTGCGCGCGCGTATCGGGCGGCTCGCCCACGTGCCAGTCGCCGGTGCCGGCCGAATCGATCGCGATCCGGTCGGCCAGCGCGGCCGCGTCGACCTGGTGGCGCATCACCCCTTCCGCGGTGGGCGAACGGCAGATGTTGCCGAGACAGACGAAACAGATCGCAACGCGGGTCATCGCACTATCGGAAAGCCGCGGCGGACCGCGTGGGAGAAGAACACGCCATTATACAAAGGCGACCGGAATCGCGCCGCCGCGCCAAGCGACGGCGCCATGCCTTACAGCGCCTTCGGCGCAGCGAGCGCAATCTCGCCGGATGCCGCCGGCAGCGGCGTCGCCGCGTCGCCGACCAGCCCGAACGACACCGCGCGCGCCAGTTCGGCGGACGCCTGGTGAACCGCGAGCGGGCCGCGCGACGGCGCACCGGCCGTCGCATGCAGATAGGCAACCGCTGCCAGCGGGACCACGATTGCCAGCGGCCAGTACATCGATATTGTCTTTTTCATGATGCGGACCTCGTTGACCTCGTACCCCGAAACCCAATTCCGGGGACTACAGACGAGATTCTATAGACCGCATCTATCGAGATAAATATACAAATAGCGAACGCACTGTTGCTGCCCGCTGAACAGTGTCAGCCGAGGTGACTTTGCGACGCCGCGTACAGCTCGCGGAACGTGCGCCCGGTCGGCGTCGGCATGTCGCGCGTGTCCATCCAGCCGCCCATCATCGGCAGGCGCCGCAACGTGCCGCCGTTGTCGCCCAACCGTTCGAGGATGCGCACCGCGAGCTTGGTCGTCAGCGCATACAGCATCGGCCGCCGGGCGAAGAAACCCCACGCGGCGAGCGCCGCCCGCTCGCGCCAGGGCCGCAGATGGCGCTCGACCTGCTTCTCGCGCAGCGTGCGCAGCAGGTGCGACAACGGAATCCCGGCCGGACAGACGCTGTCGCATTCGCCGCACAGCGTCGCGGCCTGCGGCAGGTCGAGCGTGCGGTCGAGCCCGACGTAGCTCGGCGTCAGCACCGAGCCCATCGGCCCCGGATAGACCCAGCCGTACGCATGACCGCCGACCTTCTGGTACACCGGGCAATGGTTCATGCACGCGCCGCAGCGGATGCAGCGCAGCATCTCCTGGAATTCGCCGCCGATCAGGCCGGTGCGGCCGCCGTCGACGAGCACCACGTAGTTGTGCTCGGGGCCGTCCTCGTCGCCCGGCCCGCGCGGCCCGGTCAGCAGCGAGAAGTAGTTCGACGTCTTCTGCCCGGTTGCGGAGCGCGGCAGCAGCCGCATCGCGGTCGCGAGATCCTCGAGCGTCGGCAGCACCTTCTCGATGCCCGTCACCGCAACATGCACGCGCGGCATGACCGTGCACATGCCCTCGTTCCCTTCGTTCGTCACGATCGCGACCGAGCCCGTCTCCGCGATCACGAAATTGCCGCCCGTCACGCCCATGTCGGCCGACATGAAATGCGGGCGCAGCACCTCGCGCGCCTCGCGCGTCATGTCCGGAATCTCGGTGAGCCGCTCACGCCGGTGCGTGCGCGCGAACAGGTCGGCGATCTCGTCCTTGTCCTTGTGCACGACGGGCGCAATGATGTGGCTCGGCGGCTCGTTGTCGTTGATCTGCAGGATGTATTCGCCGAGGTCCGTCTCGATCGACTGCACGCCCATCTCCGCGAGCACCGCGTTCAGGCGCATTTCCTCGGACACCATCGACTTGGTCTTGATGACCTTCTTCACGTCGTGCCGGCGCGCGATGTCGGCCACGAGCCGCGCGGCGTCCGCGGTCGTCTCGGCGAACAGGACCGTCGTGCCGCGCCGCGTCGCCTCGCGCTCGAATGCCTCGAGCCACACGTCGAGATGCTCCAGCGCGCGGTTGCGGCGCGCCTTGAGCGCGGCGCGCGTGGCCGGGAAGTCGATCAGGGTCATCGCGTCGGCGCGGGCGGACACGAACTTCGTCGACAGCTTCTTCAGGTTCTGCTGCAGGCGCTGGTCGGCCAGCTTCTGGCCGGCGCGCGCCTTGAAATGCATCGATTGGACTTGCATCGCGGTATCGGGGAAAAGTGAGCGGAACCGGGCGTCAGACGTCGCCCGCCAGCACCTGCGCGACGTGCAGCACGCGCGTGTCGCGGTCGCCGGTGCGGCGCAACCGCCCTTCGATGTTCAGCATGCAGCCGAGATCGCCGAGCACGACGGTGCCCGCGCCCGACGCGCGCACGTTCGCGCATTTCTCGTCCGCGATGGCCGCCGAGATGTCGCCGTACTTGACCGCGAACGTGCCGCCGAAGCCGCAACAGTGCTCGCAATCCTTCATCTCGGTCACCGCGACGCCGCGCTGCGCGAGCAGCGCGCGCGGCTGCGCCTTCACGCCGAGCTCGCGCAGGCCCGAGCATGAATCGTGATAGGTGACCGGCCCGGCGAATTCGCCCGGCGCGAGCGACACCTTCGCGACGTTCGCGAGGAAATCGGTCAGTTCGTGGACTTTCTGCTGGAATCGCGTGTAGCGCCCCATCAGTTCGGGGTCGTCGCGGAACAGGTCGCCGTAGTGCGCGCGGATCATCCCGCCGCACGAACCCGACGGCGCGACGACGTAATCGAACTGCTCGAACTCGCGCAGCGTCTTTTCCGCGAGATCGCGCGCGAGCGCACGGTCGCCCGAGTTGTAGGCCGGCTGGCCGCAGCAGGTCTGCGCGGGCGGCACGATCACCTCGTAGCCGGCGTCGCGAATCAGCTTGAGCGCCGAAAAGCCGATTTCGGGGCGCATCAGGTCGACCAGGCAGGTGACGAACAAACCGACTCGCATACGTGCTCCTTCGAGAAAACGGCTCTCATTATCCGACGTTTGGCCAGCAAGACCAACGCCGGCCCGCGCGCAAGCCCGCACTGCGCGAAACGAGGACTTCCTCGAACGGCGTTCGCTTTTTTCACAATACGAGATACAATCGTTGCAACACCGCTTGACGCGTCAACCGATTCCTCCCCCGACATGAGCCAACCCACCCCGGATTCAAAAACGTCGATCCAGGTGATCGAACGCATGATGCGGTTGCTGGACGCGCTCGCCGCGCACAGTGACCCGGTCAGCCTGAAGGAACTTGCGCAGCGCACGGAGCTGCACCCGTCGACCGCGCACCGCATCCTCAACGACATGGTGACCTGCCGCCTGGTCGACCGCTCCGATCCCGGCACCTACCGCCTCGGCATGCGGCTGCTCGAGCTCGGCAATCTCGTGAAGGCGCGCCTGTCGGTGCGCGATGCGGCGCTGATGCCGATGCGCGAGTTGCACCGCCTCACCGGGCAGACCGTGAACCTGTCGGTGCGCCAGGGCGACGAGATCGTCTATATCGAGCGCGCGTACTCCGAGCGCTCGGGCATGCAGGTCGTCCGCGCGATCGGCGGCCGCGCGCCGCTGCACCTCACGTCGGTCGGCAAGCTGTTCCTCGCGGCCGACGAAACGTCGCGCGTGCGTGCCTATGCGACGCGCACGGGGCTGTCCGGCCATACGCAGAACAGCATCACCGACATCGCGAAGCTCGAGCGCGAGCTGACGATCGTCCGCCAGCAATCGTGCGCGCGCGACAACGAGGAGCTCGAGCTCGGCGTGCGCTGTATCGCGGCCGGCATCTACGACGATTCGGGCAAGCTCGTCGCGGGCCTGTCGCTGTCGGCGCCGGCCGACCGCCTGCAGGACGCGTGGCTCGGCCAGTTGAGCCGCACGGCGCTCACCATCTCGGAATCGCTCGGCTACCGGCCGGCGCCCGAGAAGGACGTGGACGGGTTGCAACGGCAGGCGTAAGCCGCGCCGTCGGCCCGGTTCCCGCTCCGGTGTGTCGCCGGACGAAAAAAGCCCCGCGATTGCGGGGCTTTTTCGTTGCGGCGATCGATACGGCGGCGAACCGCCGCACACGATCAGGTGCCGCCGCTCGGCGTGTTGGCCGCCGTCAGGCGTTCGCCGCCGCCGGCATCGAGCCAGTTGCGCAAGCGCGACGCGTCGGCGAAGCGCGAGTACTTGCCGAACGAATCGAGCAGCACCATCACCATCGGCCGGCCGTGGATCGTCGCCTGCATCACCAGGCATTCGCCCGCTTCGTTGATGAAGCCCGTCTTCTGCAGGCCGATGTCCCACGAGCCGTTGCCGCGGATCAGCGCGTTGGTGCTGTTGTAGACCAGGTTGCGCTTGCCCGTGTACACCTCGTAGGTGCGATCGGTCGAGAACTGGCGGATCATCGGGTACTGGTACGCCGCATTGACCATCTTCACGAGATCGCGCGCGCTCGACACGTTCGAGCTCGACAGGCCGGTCGAATTCTCGAAGTGCGTATCGGTCATGCCGAGCGACTTCGCCTTCGCGTTCATCGCCGCGATGAACGCCGGACGGCCGCCCGGGTAATAACGCGACAGCGCGGCGGCCGCGCGGTTTTCCGACGCCATCAGCGCGATGTGCAGCATGTCCTCGCGCGACAGCACCGAGCCGACCGACAGGCGCGAGCCCGTGCCCTTCTCGTAGTCGCGGTCTTCGTCGGTGACTTCGAGCTGGTCGGTCATCGGCGACTTCGAGTCGAGCACGACCATCGCCGTCATCAGCTTCGAAATCGACGCGATCGGCACGACCGCGTGCGAATTCTTGTCGAACAGCGGCTCGCCGGAATTCTGGTCGACGACGTACGCGACGCTGGAGCGCAGCGCGAGCGCGTCGGGCGTGTCGTGCAGGCCGAACGCCTGGCCGACCGTCGGACGGCGCGGCTGGAACGCGACCTTGCGCACCGCGCCGCGATGGCCGCCGTGCACGTTGTTCGCCGCGAGCGTCACGCGCTTTCGCGACGCTTTCGCGCGCGGCGCATCGGCCGCGGCGACCTTGGCGGATTTATCGGGGGTCGCCTTGGCCGACTTCTTCTTCGCTGACGAAGCAGGAGCGACGGCTTTTTTCTTGGCGGCTTGGGTCTTCGCAGTGGCGGCGAAGGCATCGGCAGGCGTGACGGACGCGGTGGTCGCCAGCAACGCGACTGCGACCGACACAGCCGTGCCGAGCGTCATGCTCTGCAACAATCTGCGCGGTGAAAACGATTCGGCTTTCATTGGGGTCTGGACAAAGCGGGCGGGAGGTTTCCGCAAGTGTAGTTAAAGCTGAAAAAAAGAGCAATATTAGGCACTTACCGATCGTCGTTAAACCGGAATGTAAGGGTCGGCCAACCTCCGGCCAATCGACCCTTCCGCTCCCATCGAAAAAATCCATGGGATGCACTGCCCGACAGCGCCCGTCTCCCGATTACCACACGGTTAATTGAGATAACGTCACTTCGGAGGCAATTTAAAGCGGGGAAAGTACGTATCCGGCGCTCGGCGTGCCAAAGGCGCCGGTCTCGACCGTGGCGGCGGCACGTCGCCACGGCACGCGCATCGAAACGGCGCGCTTTTCGACAGGAACAGAAGGATAACGTTCCATGGGCCTGTCAGGTTTACCTGTGCGTGATCATGGTGCGGCGCGCTTGCCCCGCCGTCGTGCGCACCATCTGGGAACAAGCCTGAAACCGATTCCGAACCGCTACGATAACTCGTTGTTTTATCGATAATTTGTCGCGATTGTGCAACGCACAAAAAATACTTGACATCCGTTTTCTCTGCCCTAAAATAGGCCTCATTGCTGCGTTGCACAAAGCACGCATCGCCGAAGTTCCCCAGCGTAGTGCCCTTTACCCTGCGATCGACGCGATCGCTTTTCAGGAGCTTGACATGTCCTTGCTGACCCCCGAGCAAATCGCCGCCGCCCAGAAAGCCAACCTCGAAAGCCTGTTCGGTCTGACGACCAAGGCGTTCGAAGGCGTCGAAAAGCTGATCGAACTCAACCTGCAGGTCGTGAAGTCGACGCTGGCCGAGGGCCAGGAAAACGCGCAGCGTCTGCTGTCGGTGAAGGACGCGCAGGAACTGATCGCGCTGCAGGCGAGCCTGTCGCAGCCGGTCGCGGAAAAGGTGCTGTCGTACGGCCGTCACCTGTACGAAATCGCGTCGTCGACGCAAGCCGAATTCGCGAAGGTTGCCGAAGCGCAATTCGAAGAGCAGAACAAGAAGGTCCAGGCGCTCGTCGACAACGTCGCGAAGAACGCCCCGGCCGGTTCGGAAACGGCTGTCGCCGCACTGAAGTCGGCACTGAACGCTGCGAACACCACGTACGAAACGGTTCAGAAGGCCACGAAGCAAGCGGTCGAAATCGCTGAAACGAACTTCAACGCCGCTGCTGCCGTCGCAACGAAGGCTGCCACCGCCGCTGCCGCACGTCGTTCGAGCAAGCCGGCCGCGTAAGCGTCCCCTGCTCCTGAAAGAGCCGCGCCCAGCGCGGCTTTTTCGTTTCTGGCGCCGGAACATGGGGGCGTGGGCGAGCGGCAACGGCGCTCCGCCTTCTAGCCTGTCGCGCGCACACCAAAGAAAACGCCGCCGCCCGGATGATCCGGGCGGCGGCGTTTTTTTCGGGCCGGCGCGTGGCCGGCCGCGCCGTTCGCGTTACTTCTTGCGCTGCGGCGGCAGGTCCGTACAGACGCCTTCGTACAGCTCGGCGGCCATGCCGACCGATTCGCCGAGCGTCGGGTGCGGATGGATCGTCTTGCCGATGTCTTCCGCGTCCGCGCCCATCTCGACCGCGAGGCACACTTCGCTGATCAGGTCGCCCGCGTTCAGGCCGACGATCGCGCCGCCGATCACGCGATGGGTTTCCTCGTCGAAGATCAGTTTCGTGAAGCCTTCGTCGCGGCCGTTCGCGATCGCACGGCCCGAAGCGGCCCACGGGAACACGGCCTTGCCGTACTTGATGCCTTCGGCCTTGCACTGGTCTTCCGTCTTGCCGGCCCACGCCACTTCCGGATCGGTGTAGGCCACCGACGGAATCTGCAGCGCGTCGAAGTACGCCTTCTCGCCGTGCGCGGCTTCCGCGGCAACGTGGCCTTCGTGCACGGCCTTGTGCGCGAGCATCGGCTGGCCGACGATATCGCCGATCGCGAAGATGTGCGGCACGTTCGTGCGCATCTGCTTGTCGACCTCGATGAAGCCGCGATCCGTAACCGCGACGCCGGCCTTGTCGGCACCGATCTTCTTGCCGTTCGGGCTGCGGCCCACCGCGACGAGCACGAGGTCGTAGCGCTGCGCTTCCGCCGGCGCCTTCTCGCCCTCGAACTTCACGTAGATGCCGTCTTCCTTCGCTTCCGCGCCGACCGTCTTGGTCTTCAGCATCACGTTGCCGAAGCGCTTCGCGTTGTACTTTTCCCAGACCTTCACGAGATCGCGGTCGGCGCCCATCATCAGGCCGTCCATCATTTCGACGACGTCGATCTCGGCGCCGAGCGTCGAGTACACCGTGGCCATTTCGAGGCCGATGATGCCGCCGCCGATCACGAGCATGCGCTTGGGCAACTGGCGCAGTTCGAGCGCGCCCGTCGAATCGACGACGCGCGGGTCTTCCGGCATGAACGGCAGCTTCACGGCCTGCGAGCCCGCGGCGATGATCGCCTGCTTGAACTTGACGACCTTCTTGCCGTTTTCGCCCTGCACTTCCATGTGGAACGGATCGACGAACGCGCCGACGCCGGTGACCACTTCGACCTTGCGTGCCTTCGCCATGCCGGCGAGGCCCGTCGTCAGCTTCTTGACGACGCCGCCCTTGAAGTCGCGCAGCTTGTCGAGATCGACTTGCGGCTTGCCGAACGTGATGCCGTGCGACGCGAGCGCCGCGGCTTCCTCGACGACGAGCGACGTATGCAGCAGTGCCTTCGACGGGATGCAACCGACGTTCAGGCACACGCCGCCGAGCGTCGAGTAGCGTTCGACGAGCACGGTCTTCATGCCGAGGTCGGCCGCGCGGAACGCGGCCGAGTAACCGCCGGGGCCGGCGCCGAGCACGAGCATGTCGCACTCGATGTCGGCCGCGCCGCTGTAGCTGCCGGCTTGCGGCGCGGGTGCCGGCGCGGCGGCCGGGGCCGGTGCAGCTGCTGCGGCCTTCGGCGCTTCGGGTGCTTTCGCGGGTGCGGGCGCGGCTGCGCCTGCCGATGCTTCGACGATGGCGATGACGGTGCCTTGCGAGACTTTCTCGCCGGCTTTGACCTTGACTTCCTTGACGGTGCCGGCGACGTCGCTGGGCACTTCCATGGAGGCTTTATCGGATTCGAGCGTGATGAGCGTTTGCTCTTTTTCGATCACGTCGCCGGGTTTCACGTTGACTTCGATGACATCGACGCCGCTGAAATCGCCGATATCCGGAACCTTGACTTCGATGAGACTCATGACTGTCCCCTTCTTGATTGACTGCAGACAGAGGGGGAGGAACCCGCGAAAGAACCTGACTACGGCCGGGCAAAAACCACAACCCTGGGCATGACCACCTTTGCCGTCCGCCCAAGGACGCGCCTTTCTTTTGGTTACTTTTCTTTGGAAGACAAAGAAAAGTGACCGCCGCCCCGCGCAGGGGCGACGCTAGCAGACCGTTAGCGCAACAGGTTCAACGAAAGGGCGTAGAGAACCAAAAACAAACCCACGCCCCCGCGAGCCACCTCCCCGCTCATCAAAGAATGATGCGACGGAAATCGCCGAGCAACGCGCCGAGATACGCATTGAACCGCGCGGCTTCCGCGCCATCGATCACGCGATGGTCATACGACAGCGACAGCGGCAGCATGAGACGCGGCACGAACTGCTTGCCGTCCCACACCGGCTTCATCTGGCCGCGCGACAACCCGAGGATCGCCACTTCCGGCGCGTTGATGATCGGCGTGAAGTTCGTCCCGCCGATCCCGCCGAGCGACGAGATCGAGAAGCAGCCGCCCTGCATCTGGTCCGGCTTCAGCTTGCCTTCGCGCGCGGCCTTCGACAGGTCGCTCATTTCCTTCGCGATGTCGACGAGGCCCTTCTTGTCCGCATCGCGGATCACCGGCACGACGAGGCCGTTCGGCGTATCGGCCGCGAAACCGACGTGGAAGTACTGCTTGAACACGAGGTTGTCGCCGTCGAGGCTCGCGTTGAAGGTCGGGAATTTCTTCAGCGCGGCGACGACTGCCTTGATCACGAACGCGAGCATCGTGAACTTCACGCCCGCCTTTTCGTGCTCCTTGTTCAGCTGGACGCGCAGCGCCTCGAGCTCGGTGATGTCCGCTTCGTCGTTGTTCGTGACGTGCGGGATCATCACCCAGTTGCGATGCAGGTTCGCGCCCGAGATCTTCTTGATGCGCGACAGCGGCTTCGCCTCGAACGGGCCGAACTTCGAGAAGTCGACCTTCGGCCACGGCAGCAGGTTCAGCTCGCCGCCGCCTGCCGGCGCGGCTGCCGCGCCCGGCGCCGCACGCTGGCCCGTCATCACGCCCTTCACGAAGCCCGTGACGTCTTCCTTCGTAATGCGGCCCTTCGGACCCGAACCCTGCACGCGTGCGACGTCGACGCCGAGTTCGCGTGCGAACTTGCGGACCGACGGCGATGCGTGGCTGGCGCGGTATTCGCCCGACGGCGCGGCGGCCGGGGCGGCGGCTGCCGGTGCCGGCGCAGCCTTCGCAGGCGCGGGCGCCGGTGCAGCGGCAGGCGCGGGCGCGGCAGCGGCCGGAGCCGGTGCGCTGGCCT